>NZ_JBICCO010000104.1:0-22948 GCF_043119405.1 Achromobacter sp. 413638 | reverse complement strand
ATTGCTCGTGCCGACGATCGGCCGCTGGCCAGAAACGTTCTTGTCCACGCTGATCGGCAGCGTCTGCGCCAGCACGGACGTCCAGATCTGGGTGTAGAGCACGAGCCAGACAATGGCGGAACGGAACTTGGACATGGTGCGGCGCGCCTCGCAGGCCAGGGGGGGATGTCCGTCGGGGAGGTACGCTGAGAAGGCTCAGGTCCGGACAGAAAGGACAGAGGAAGAAAGTCTGGCGATACGCTAGAGCCGTTGCCGCCGGCATGCCATGGGACGCTTCCGATTTTGGGCGAGGGAAGCGTCAGACTTCACGCGTGAAAAGGCGTGGTCGTTTATGTACGAAGCGGGCGCTGGCGTATCGCGACCGGCCGCAGGCACGGCCCTGCTCGCGGCCGGCGCCGCGGAGCCGGCAAGCGCGATCAATCGCGAAATGGAAATGGATGTCGGCCCCGCGCCAGCCCCCGCGCCCCGCGCGGCCCGCCTTCAGCCCGAGACGCCCAGCAGGCCGGGTTGCCCCTCATGCGCGGCCTGGGCGCGCCGCAGGATGTACTCGATCATCATCGCGATGGCGCGCGGATGGTGGCGGTTAGGCATGTACAGCATATACATGGCGCGACCGAAGATGCTCAGCCGCCAGTCCGGCAGCGCCTGCAGCAGCTCGCCACGCGCCACGTCCTCGTGCACCACGTAGTCGGGCACGATGCCCACGCCCAGACCGGCGCGCATGGCGTCGCGCAGGAAGGCGTAATTGCGCGAGAGCACGGTGGGCTCCAGCACCACATGCTGCCGTGGCTGGCCGCCGTAGTAAGCCGACAGCCGCAGCGGCCGGCCGATGACGGCCGCGCTGATGACGGGGCGGCGCGCCAGGTCCTCGGGCATCGCGGGCAGCCCCTTGGCCTCGGCATAGGCGCGCGAGGCGCAGGCCACGTAGCGGACCTGTCCCAGTTCACGCGCCACCAGGTTCTGCGGCGGTTCCGACATGATGCGCACCGCGATGTCGACCTCGTCGCGCAGCAGATCGTCCACGCTGTTCTCGAACAGCACGTCCAGCACGATGTCGGGATAGTCGCGCTTGAACTCCAGCAGCCAGGGCGTCATGACGAACTGGCCGTAGCCGCTGGGCACGCTGAGCCGGACCTTGCCCTGCGGCGTCTTGCCCAGGCTCTGCACCGACTCGCGCGCGGCGACCAGCTCGTCCTGGATGCTGCGGCCGTGCTGGTAGAGCTTCAGCCCGATCTCGGTGGCTTCCACGCGGCGCGTGCTGCGCCGCACCAGCTGCATGCCGACCGACCGCTCCAGCTGGCTCAGGTGGTAGCTGACATTGGCGCGGGTCATCTTGAGCCGGCGCGCGGCCTCGCTCAGATTGCCCGCGTCCAGGATCTCCACCAGCAGGGTCAGGGATTTGGTGTCCATGTCGGCCTATCGTCGTTCGATTGCGTTCCGCTGCATTGTCAAATTTTATTGATCGCGGTGTCAATTATTGATGGCATTGTCAAGACTTCTTTGCTGATCAAGAATTAGGCGCAGGGCGTGGACCGTTTCAAACGGTCCATGAACCCAGCCCTTACGCCGCGCCCCCAGGGGTCTGTCGCCTGCGATGGCGGCCCGGCGATGAAGAAACCGGCCACGGAGATGGCCAAGGAGACGCAAGCCATGACAGCCCAAGCCAGCGCCGGCACGCGCCACGCGGACGGCCCCGCCGCCGGGGATCCCCAATCAACCTCCCTGGACGCCCAGGCCAACGCCGCGCTGGACGCGGCGCTGCGCGAGGCCGGCCCGGATCCGGTGACGCGCGCCGCCATCGAGCACGCCTTCCACGCCGAACGGCGGACCTGGCGCATTCCCGAGCTGGAGCAGGCCAGGCCGCGCCGGCTGGAGCGCGTCGGCGTGGTGGGCGGCGGCACCATGGGCGCGGGCATCGCCGTGGCGCTGCTCGACGCGGGGCTGCCGGTGGTGATGGTGGAACAGGACGAGGCGGCGCTGGCGCGCGGCCGCGCGCGGGTCGATCAGGTCTACGCGCGACTCGTGGGCAAGGGCCGCATGAGCGAGGACGAACGCGCGGCCCGCATGAACCGCTGGCAAGGCGCCACCACGTATGACGCGCTGGGCGAGGCGGACCTGATCATCGAGGCCGTGTTCGAGGACATGGACGTCAAGCTGGCGGTGTTCGCCGAGTTGGACCGCGTGGCGCGGCCGGGCGCGGTGCTGGCGACCAATACGTCCTATCTGGACATCAACCGCATCGCGCGCGCCACGCGCGGGCCGGCCGACGTACTGGGCCTGCATTTCTTTTCGCCGGCCAACATCATGAAGCTGCTGGAGGTGGTGGCGGGCCAGTCGACCGCGCCCGACACCGTGGCCACCGGTTTCGAACTGGCGCGGCGACTGGGCAAGACGCCCGTGCGGGCCGGCGTCTGCGACGGCTTCATCGGCAACCGCATCCTGGCCGTGCACCGGCAGGCGGCCGACCTGATGATGCAGGACGGCGCCTCGCCCTACGAGATCGACGCGGCCGTGCGCGCCTTCGGCTATCCCATGGGCCCGTACCAAATGGCCGACCTGGCTGGCGGCGACATCGGCTGGGCCACCCGCAAGCGCCGCGCCGCCACGCGCGACCCGGCGCTGCGCTACGTACGCATTCCCGACCTGCTGTGCGAGCGCGGCTGGTTCGGCCAGAAGAGCGGACGCGGCTTCTACCTGTACCCGGACGGCGCGCGCCAGGGCGAGCCCGATCCCGAAGTGCTGGGCCTGATCGACGAGGAACGCCGCCGCGCCGGTGGATCGCCCCGGGCATTCTGCCAGGACGAGATCCAGCGTCGCTACCTGGCCGCCATGATCAACGAGGCCGCCAACGTGCTGCGCGAGGGCATCGCGCTGCGCCCCTCGGATATCGACGTGGTGTTCCTGTACGGCTACGGCTTTCCCCGGCTGCGCGGCGGCCCCATGCACTACGCCGACAGCGTGGGCCTGGAGCGCGTGCTGGCCGATGTGCGCGCCTATGCGGCAGAGGATCCGGCGTTCTGGAAGCCCTCGCCGCTGCTGGCCGAGCTGGCGGCATCCGGGCGCGGTTTCGCCAGCCTGAACCGTTGAACGCGGCGCCGCCCGCCCCTTCCCCTTCCTGCGAGTACGCGACATGAGAGAAGCCGTCATCGTCTCCACCGCACGCACGCCCATCACCAAGGCGCAGCGCGGCGAATTCAACCTGATCGCCGGTCCCACCCTGGCGGCGCACGCCGTGCGCGCCGCGGTGGAACGCGCCGGCCTGGACCCGGCCCTGATCGAGGACGCGCTGATCGGCTGCGGCTATCCCGAGGGCGCCACCGGCCGCAACATCGGCCGCCAGGCCGTGATCCGCGCCGGGCTGCCCGTGTCCGTGGGCGGCGCCACCATCAACCGCTACTGCGCCTCGGGCCTGCAGGCCATCGCTTCGGCGGCCGCGCGCATCGTGATGGACGGCGCGCCGGCCATGATCGCCGGCGGCGTCGAATGCGTTTCGCAGATCCGCACCCGCGACGACGGCGTCAGCGGTCTGGATCCGTGGCTGCTGGCGCACAAGCCCGAGCTGTACCTGCCCATGATCGAGACCGCCGACATCGTCGCCGCCCGCTACGGCATCAGCCGCGAGGCGCAGGACCGCTACGCGGCGCAAAGCCAGCAGCGCACCGAGGCGGCCCAGGCCGCCGGCCGCTATCGGGAAGAGATCATTCCGGTCACCACGGTCATGGCCGTGACCGACCGCGCCACCGGCGCCGTCAGCGAGCGCGAAGTCACCGTGGACCGCGACACCTGCAACCGCCCCGGCACGACCTACGAGGCGCTAGCCGCGCTCAAGCCGGTTCGCGGGGACGGCCAGTTCGTCACCGCCGGCAATGCCTCGCAGCTGTCCGACGGCGCGGCCGCCTGCGTGCTGATGGAAGCGGCCGAGGCCCGCCGCTCCGGCATCGCGCCGCTGGGCGTCTTCCGGGGCCTGGCCATCGCCGGCTGCGAGCCCGACGAGATGGGCATCGGCCCCGTCCATGCCGTGCCAAAACTGCTGGCGCGGCATGGCTTGAAGGTGGACGACATCGACCTGTGGGAGCTGAACGAAGCCTTCGCCTCGCAAGTGCTGTACTGCCAGCAGCGCCTGGGCATTCCAATGGAACGACTGAACGTGAACGGCGGCGCCATCGCGCTGGGACATCCCTTCGGCGTCACCGGCGCGCGGCTGGCCGGCCATGTGCTGCTGGAAGGTCGCCGCCGGGGCGCGCGGTACGCGGTGGTCACGATGTGCGTGGGCGGCGGCATGGGCGCCGCCGGATTGTTCGAAATGTAGAGCCCACCCCGAGCGCTACGCGCTCCCCTCAAGGGGCGCCGCTACGGACCGGAAGGAGAGACTCACCCCAAGCGCTTCGCGCTCCCCCTCAAGGGGCGCCGCTACGGACCGGCAAAGCCGGCTCCGTGCGGCCCCGGTCGAGGCATCAGTTTTTTGAACTACACCGGCGCGCAGCGCCACGGATGACTGATATGGATCTGGAATTCACTGCCGAAGAAACCGCGTTCCGCGACGAGGTGCGGGCCTTCCTGGCCGCGCAACTGCCGGCCGCGCTGTCCGACAAGGTGTTGCGCGGCAGGCCGCTGACGCGCGAGGACATGGCTGGCTGGCACGCCGTGCTGAACCGGCGCGGCTGGCTGGCCAGCCATTGGCCGGTGGAGTACGGCGGCACCGGCTGGAGCAGCACGCAGAAGTTCATCTTCGATAACGAGTGCGCGCTGGCCGGTGCGCCGCGCATCGTGCCCTTTGGCCTGAGCATGCTGGGGCCGGTGCTGATCAAGTACGGCAGCGAGGCGCAGAAGCGCCATTGGCTGCCGCGCATCCTGGACGGCACGGACTGGTGGTGCCAGGGCTATTCCGAGCCGGGCGCGGGGTCCGACCTGGCCGCCGTCCAGACCACGGCGATGCGCGATGGCGACGATTACATCGTCAACGGCCAGAAGACCTGGACCACGCTGGGCCACTACGCCAACATGATCTTCTGCCTGGTGCGCACCTCGCACGAGGGCCGGCGCCAGGAAGGCATCAGCTTCCTGCTGATCGACATGCGCAGCCCGGGCGTGGAAGTACGCCCCATCATCACGCTGGACGGCGAGCACGAGGTCAACGAGGTGTTCTTCTCGGACGTGCGGGTGCCGGCCGCGAACCTGGTGGGCGAGGAAAACCGGGGCTGGACCTGCGCCAAGTACCTGCTGACCTACGAACGCACCAACATCGCCGGCGTCGGGCAGTCGACGGCGGCGCTGGCCCGCTTGAAGGCCGTGGCCGCGCGCCAGCGCCGCAACGGCCGCCCGCTGGCCGACGACCCCGACTTCGCCGCGCGCCTGGCGCGGGTGGAGATCGAGCTGGCCAACATGCGCACCACCAACCTGCGCGTGGTGGCCGCCGTCGCGGGCGGCGGCGCGCCGGGCGCGGAAAGCTCGATGCTGAAGATACGCGGCACCCAGATCCGCCAGGAAATCACCGCGCTGAACCGCCGCGCCATGGGTCCTTATGCCCGGGTCGGCGACGGCGGGACGCTGCATGGCGCCGACACGCCCATCGGGCCGGACGGCGCCGACACCGCCTCGGCGCAGTACTTCAACAACCGCAAGCTGTCGATCTTCGGCGGCTCCAATGAAATCCAGAAAAACATCATCGCCAAGATGATCCTGGGACTGTGAGGGCCGGCCATGAACTTTGAGCACACCGAAGACCGCCGCATGCTGTCCGACATGCTGCGGCGCTTTGTCGCGGAGCAGTACGACATCGCCACGCGCCACCGCAACGCCGGCGCCGAACACGGCCATAGCCCGGAATTCTGGCGCCGCTATGCCGAGCTGGGCGCCATCGGCGCGCTGTTCGCCGAGCGCGACGGCGGCTTGGGCGGCGCCGGTTTCGACATCGCCGTGGTGTTCGAGGCGCTGGGGCGCGGCCTGGTGGTCGAGCCCTTCCTGGACGCGCTCATGGTGGGCAGCGCCATCGCCCAGGCCGGCACGCCGGCGCAGCGCGAATCGCTGGACGGCCTGATCGCCGGCGAGCAGGTCGCGGCGCTGGCCTGCGCCGAGCCGGATGCCGGCTACGAACTGTCGCGCGTCTCGACCCACGCCGAGCGCGACGGCGCGGGCTGGCGGCTGCGCGGGACCAAGGCCGTGGTCAACGCCGGCGGGCACGCCGACCTGTACCTGGTGTCGGCGCGCACGTCCGGCGCCGGAGACGAGGAAGACGGCATCAGCCTGTTCCTGGTCGAGGCCAGCGCGCCGGGCCTGAGCGCCCGTGGCTACGCGCTGGTCGACGGCGGCCGCGCGGCCGAGCTGAGGCTGGACCAGGTGCGCGTGCCGCAAGCGGCGCTGCTGGGCCAGGCCGGCGCCGGCCACGCGCTGCTGGAACACGCCACCGGACGCGGCCTGCTGGCGCTGTGCGCCGAGGCCCTGGGCGCGATGGACTGCGCCCGCGACGCCACGCTGGAATATCTGCGCACGCGCCGCCAGTTCGGCGCGCCCATCGGCAGCTTCCAGGCGCTGCAGCACCGCATGGCCGATCTGTTGCTGGAGATCGAGCAGGCGCGTTCGGCGGTGATCAACGCCGCCGCCGCGCTCGACCTGCCCGACCGGCTGGCGCGCGAACAGGCGCTGTCGGCGGCCAAGTACACCATCGGCCGGATCGGCACGCTGGTGGCCGAGGAAAGCATCCAGCTGCACGGCGGCATCGGCATGACCTGGGAACTGCCGCTGGCCCACTACGCCAAGCGGCTGGTCATGATCGACCACCAGCTGGGCGACGAGGACCACCATCTGCGGCGCTACATCGCGCTGGGCCGCCAACGCGACCGGAGCGCATCATGACCGCCGGCACCGCCCCGCCCGTCACGCAAACGCAGGAGCCGCCGCTGGCGCCGCCCTTCGCCGCGCCCTTCCCGGTGCGCGGCATCGACGACGTGCGACGGCTGGCGGCCCGGCCCCTGGCCGAGACGCTGACGGTGCAAAGCACCTACGAGATCTTCCGCAACTCGGCCGCCGCCTTTGGCGACCGGACGGCCCTGACCTTCCTGAAGACCGCCGACCCGGACGGCGATGCGGTGAGCTGGAGCTACCGCGAACTGCTGGCTGGCATCCACCAGACGGCCAACCTGCTGCACAGCCTGGGGCTGGGCCCGCGCGACGCCGTCGGCATCCTGCTGCCCGGCTGCCTGGAGTACCACCTGGCGCTCTGGGGCGGCGAGGCGGCCTGCGCGGTGCAGCCGCTGAATCCGCTGCTATCCGAGGACAAGCTGGCGGCGCTGCTGAACGCCACCGGCGCGCGCGCGCTGATCGCCTACGGCGCCGAGGCCGACTGCGAATCCTGGACCAAGGCGCTGCGCCTGCGCGAGCGCGTGCCCAGCCTGCGCAGCCTGCTGCGCGTCGCGCCGATGGACGAGCCCGCGTCGGCGCGGCCGGCGCTGCCGGAAGGCGCGCTGGACTTCAACGCCGCGCGCGCCGCCATGCCGGCCGACCGGCTGGCCAGCGGCCGTCGCATCCAGGGCAGCGACGTGGCCGCCTATTTCCATACGGGCGGCACCACCGGCGCGCCCAAGCTGGCCATCCACACGCACGCCAACCAGGTCTTCACCGCCTGGGCCGCGGTGCAGCTGCAGAACGCCGGCCCCGGCGATGTGGTCATCAACGGCTATCCGCTGTTCCACGTGGCCGGCGCCCTGCCCGCCTCGCTGGCCGCGCTGTCGGCCGGCGTCGCCACCATCATCCCCACGACGCAGCTGCTGCGCAACCGCGAGGTGCTGCGCAATTACTGGCGCCTGGTCGAGCGCCATCGCGCCACCTCGCTGCAGGGCGTGCCGACCATCCTGGCGGCGCTGGCCGAGGTGCCGCTGGACGGCGCGGACATTTCCTCGCTGCGCTACTGCCGCACCGGCGCCGCGCCGCTGCCGGCCGAACTGGCCGCGCGCTTCGAGCGGCAATTCGGCCTGCACGTCAACGAAAGCCTGGGCATGACCGAAATGGCCGGCATCTCGTCCATCAGCCCGCCTGGCTCGGCCTTTCCGGTCAACTGCGTGGGCTTTCCGCTGCCCTATGTACAGGTGCGCATCGCCACGCTGGACGCCGCCCCCGGCAGGCCGGCGCGCGACCTGCCGCCCGGCGAGGCCGGCATGGTGCTGTTCAAGGCGCCCAACGTGATCCCCGGCTTCGTCGATCCGGCGGACACCGCACAAGCCTTCACCGAGGATGGCTGGCTCATCAGCGGCGACATCGGCCGGCTGGACGAACAAGGCCGGTTGCATCTGCAAGGCCGGGCCAAGGACCTGATCATCCGGGGCGGCCACAACATCGATCCCAAGACCATCGAGGACGCGCTGGCCTCGCATCCGGCCGTGCGCCTGTGCGCTGCCGTCGGTGCGCCGGACGCCTATGCCGGCGAGCTGCCGGTCGCCTTCGTCACGCTGGCCGAGGAGGCCCGGATCACCGAGGCCGAACTGCTGGCCCATGCCGCCGCCACGGTCGACGAAGGCCCGGCGCGGCCGCGCCGCGTCATCGTGCTGGAACAGATGCCCATGACCAATGTGGGCAAGATCTACAAACCCGACCTGCGCCGCCTGGCCGTCGCCGTATCGGTCCAGGCGCTGGTGGCGCAGTCGCTGCGCGAAAGCGGCCTGCCCGAGGACAGCCCCTGCCTGCGCGTGCTGACCGACGCTGGGCCGCAGGTCGCGGTGCAGGCCCTGCCGGACGCGCCCGTGGCCCTGCGGGCACGGCTGCGCGAGACGCTGGCGCGGCTGCCCGTGTCCGTGCCGCTGCTTGAATGAACACGGAAAAAACGAGCACGCACAGACGCGCAACCCGCCAGGACGCGGCCCCGGGGGCCGCGCCCGCGCATCCCCCAAGGAGACTCCCGCCATGTCCATGCAGTCCCTGCGCCGCGCCCTGCTCGGCGCCGCCCTGTACGCGCTCGCCGCCGCCCTGCCGGCCGCCGCGCAAAGCGCCTTTCCCGCCAAGCCCATCACGCTGATCGTGCCCTTTCCGGCCGGCGGCTCCACCGACCGCCACTTGCGCATCGTGGCGCAGGACGCATCCAAATACCTGGGCCAGCCCGTCATCGTGGAAAACCGGCCGGGCGCCGGCGGCACGCTGGGGCCGGCCAACATGGCCAAGACCGCCAAGCCGGACGGCTACACCATTTCGCTGTACACCCTGGCCATGCTGCGCATGCCCTACATGCACAAGACCCACTGGGATCCGATCAACGATTTCACCTTCATCATCGGCCTGTCGGGCTATACCTTCGGCTTCACCGTGCGCGCCGATTCTCCGTACAGAACCTTCAACGACTACATCGAGGCCGCGCGCAAGGCGCCTGGCAGCATCGACTACGGCTCGACCGGCGCGGGCTCGTCGCCGCACCTGCTGATGGAGGAAGTGGCGCGCAACGCCGGCGTCCAGCTGAACCACGTGCCGTTCAAGGGCAATGCCGACATGCAGCAGGCGCTGTTGGGCGGACACGTGATGGCGCAGAGCGACGCCACCGGCTGGGACCAGTTCGTCGACGCCGGCAAGATGCGCCTCCTGGTCACTTTCGGCGAGCAGCGCACCACGCGCTGGCCCGACGTGCCCACGGCCCAGGAGCTGGGCTACAAGGTCGTGTCGACCTCGCCCTACGGCCTTGCCGGCCCCAAGGGCATGGACCCGGCCGTGGTGCGGACCCTGCACGACGCTTTCAAGCGCGCGCTGTACGACCCGGCCAGCCTGGAGGTGATGCAGCAGTTGAACCAGCAGCCCGCCTATCGCGACAGCCAGGACTACCGCGAATGGGCGCGCGCGACCTACGCCAAGGAAAAGGACCTGATCGAGGCGCTGGGCCTGATGGCCAAGGACTGACGCGCCCTCGCCCTGCCCTGATTGGTTCCGGATTCCCGGCTTAAGCAAATGAGAATTCCTTGTTTGTTCGGCCTGTCCGCGCCGTACCACAATGCACGCCTTTTCCGCCGCCGCGCCGCCTGGCGCGGCGCGGCAACCGCAGTGATGGAGCAGCAACGTGGCAGGCATGAAAGGAATCATCCGGGCGGGCATGGCGGCATTGGCCGCCGTCGCCCTGTTGGGCGGCGGCGCGGCGCGCGCCGACAAACCGCTGACGCTGGGCGTGTCGGTGGGCCTGGGCAATGTGGCGATGGAAATCGCGGTGCGCGAGGCGCGGGCCCAGGGGCTGGACGTCAAGCTGGTGGAGTTTTCCGACTACATCAGCCAGAACGAGGGCGTGAACGACGGCTCGCTGGACGCGAACTACTACCAGCACCTGCCCTATCTGGAAAGCATGATCGCCGCCAAGGGCTACAAGCTGGTGCCGGTGGCGCTGGGCTACACGTCGCGGATGGCGATCTATTCCAAGAAGCACCGCGCGCTGGCCGAGCTGCCCGACGGCGCCGCCATCGCCTACCCCAATGATCCGGTCAACACCGGCCACGCCCTGCTGATCCTGCAGGAAGCCGGCCTCATCACGCTCAAGCCGGACGTGGGCACCAAGGCCACGCTGCGCGACGTCACGGCCAATCCGCGCAAGCTGCGCTTTCGCGAGCTGGAAGGCAGCATCGTGGCGCGCGCGCTGGCCGACGTGGACGCGGCCGTCATCTATCCGGGCTTCGTCGCGGTGGCCGGCGTCAAGCCGGAATCGGCGCTCTACGCCGAGAAGGACAGCTCGCGCTATGCCATCCGCTGGGTCACGCGGCCGGAAAACGCCCAGGACCCGCGCCTGCTGAAGTTCATCGCCATCTATCAGGGCTCGGAGGAAGTGCGCGCCACGCTGCGCCGCCTGTACCACGACCTGATCGCCTTCCCCTGGCTGGAACAGGCGGGCTGAGACATGGGCAAGCAGATCCGGCTCAATGCCTTCGACATGAACACCGTCGGGCACATCGCCCACGGCTACTGGGCGCATCCGCGCGACCAGTCGCGCAACTACCGCGACCTGGACTACTGGGTCGAGCTGGCCGGCATCCTGGAGCGCGGCAAGTTCGACGGCCTGTTCCTGGCCGACACGCTGGGCATGGTGGACGGGCTGGAAAGCGATCCCGGCATCACGCTGCGCGAGGCGGTGCAGGCGCCGATGAACGATCCGCTGCTGCTGGTGTCGGCGATGGCCCACGCCACGCGCCACCTGGGCTTCGGCGTCACCGCCAATCTCAGCCACGCCTATCCTTATGTATTCGCGCGCAGCATGTCCACGCTGGACCACCTGACGCGCGGACGCATCGGCTGGAACATCGTCACCGGCCACCAGGCCAGCGCCGCGCGCGCCCTGGGCCAGGAGCTGGCCGCGCACGACGACCGCTACGCCATCGCCGACGATTTCATGGAAGCCGTCTACAAGCTGTGGGAAGGCAGCTGGGACGACGATGCGGTGCGCGTGGACCGTGAGCGGCGCATCTTCGCCGACCCCGCCGGGATCCGCGTGCAGCGGCACGCGGGGCCGTACTACCGCTATGAGGGCGCGCACCTGTCCGAACCCTCGCCGCAGCGCACGCCGGTGCTGTATCAGGCCGGCGCCTCCAGCCGGGGCCAGCGCTTCGCCGCCGCGCACGCCGAATGCGTGTTCCTGACCGGCGCGCAGCCGGCGGTGCGTGACATCGTCGCCGCGCTGCGCAAACAGGCCCAGGACGCCGGCCGCCGGCGCGAGGACATCCAGGTCTACGCCATGGCCACCGTCATCGTCGGCGAAACCGACGCCCAGGCCTGGGAAAAGCACGCCGAGTACGCGCGCTACGCCAATCCCATGGCGGCGCTGGCGCATTACGGCAGCCAGGTCCACATCGATTTCTCGCTCTACGGCTTGGACGAGCCGATCCAGGCACAGGCCACGCAGGGCATCCAGACCCTGCTGGACTCGATCACCACGCGCAGCGCGCAGACCTGGACCGTGCGCAAGCTGCTGGCGCAGATGCAGAACGGCTACCGGCTGCCGCCCATCGTAGGCAGCCCGCAGACCGTGGCCGACGCGCTGGCGGGCTGGATGCGCGAGACCGACATCGACGGCTTCAACCTCACCCGCCTGGTCGCGCATGAAAGCCTGCGCGACTTCGTCGACCTGGTGGTGCCCGAGCTGCAATCGCGCGGCATCTACAAGGAAGACTACGCGCCCGGCACGCTGCGCGAAAAGCTGTTCGGCGCGGGCGCCGCGCGGCTGCCGGCCTCGCATCCGGCCGCCAGCCACCGGCCCGGCCGCGCCGGTTGAAGCCGGGCGCGCCGGTCGCGCGGACGCGGACATGAGAGCTGAAAAACGGAGTTTGATAGACTGGCGGCCCCACGCCCGCACCCGCCGGCCCGCAGGCCGCCGCCCATGACCCAGCACGCCACCCCAGACCCCAGCGCCGACGACATCGCCAAGGATGTCGCGGCCGCCATCGTCGCGCACCGTCTGCCGCCAGGCACCCGCCTGCGCGAGGAGGCGCTGGGCCGGGCCTACCAGGTCAGCCGCACCAAGATCCGCGCCGCGCTGCTGATGCTGTCCAAGGACAAGCTGATCAATATCGTGCCGGACAAGGGCGCCTTCGTCAGCAAGCCCAGCGCCGACGAGGCGCGCGAGGTCTATGCCGTGCGCCGCATCCTGGAAACCGCGCTGGCGCGCGAGTTCACGGCCCGCGCCCGCCCGGCCGACTTCCGCCGCATCGAGGCCCACCTGGCCCGGGAGCGCCAGGCGCTGGAGAGTGGCGACGCGCAGGCGCGCAACCGCCTGCTGGGCGACTTCCACCTGCTGCTCGCCGAGATCGTAGGCAACCAGGTGCTCACCGACATGCTGCGCGAGCTGCTGGCGCGCAGCGCCGTCATCACCGCGCTGTACCAGAGCACGCACGACGCCGGCTGTTCCTCGCGCGAGCACCGTGCCTTCATCCAGGCCGCGCGCAAGGGCGACGCCGACGCCGCCAGCGCCCTGATGGACGAACACCTGCGCCATGTGCTGGACGCCCTGGATTTCCAGGCCGGCGCGCAAGGCGACGCCGACCTGGTCACCGCGCTGTTGCGCTGACGCGCCGTCCCCTCGTCCGCTTGATCCAGCGCAAGGCGCGGCGCCGGCAAACCGATACAGTGTTACATGCAGCCGGCGTCCGCCGGATGCCGCGTCAGGCGCCCCGCGCGGGCGGCCAGCGCCGCGCGCCCGCACAACCACACGCATGCCGGGAGACGCTTCATGTACAAACACATCCTGATCCCCACCGACGGTTCCGCCTTGTCCAATGAGGCGCTGGTCCGCAGCCTGCAACTGGCCAAGACCTTCGGCGCCGCCGTCACGATCCTGACGGTGGAAGAACCGTTCCATGTGTTCTCGATGGGTTCGGCCCAGCTGGCCGCCAGCCTGAACGACTACCAGGACCAGATCCGCGCCCAGGCCGAACGGCTGCTGAACGATGCCGCCGCCCAGGCGCGCGAGCTGGGCCTGTCTTGCGAGACCTTGCGGGTTTCGCACGAAGACCCGTATCAGGCCATCATCGACGCCGCCGCCAAGCGCGGCTGCGACCTGATCGCCATGGCCTCGCACGGCCGCCGAGGCATGGCCGCCGTGGTACTGGGCAGCCAGACCCAGAAGGTGCTGACGCACTCGACCACGCCGGTGCTGGTGTATCGCAAGCCGTCCTAGGGGCCGATCGCCACATCCGAGACCGGCACCGCGCAACAGGTCAGCACCTCGCGCGGGCCCAGCGGAAACGGCGGGTCCAGCAGATGGGCCACCTGCCCGGCGCGCAGGGTCTGGCGGCAGGCGCCGCACACGCCGGCGCGGCAGTTCGCCGACGGGTTCAGGCCCTGCGCCTCGGCCAGCTCCAGCAACGTGCCATCCTGCCTGCGCCACGTGGCCCGCACGTCCATGCCGTCGAAACAGACCGACAAGGGGCCTTCCACCGGCGCGGGCCGGCGCGCCTGCTGCGTCGCCGAAGGCGAGGCGAACACCTCGCCATGGACGGCGTCCGGCGATACGCCCGCGTCCAGCGCCCAGCGGCGCACATCGGCCATGAAGCCGATCGGCCCGCAGACATAGACCTGCGCATCGGCGGACAGGCCCGCGAATGCGTCGGCGCCCGGCCTGCCTGCCTCGGCCCGCAGCGCGGGCCGAGCGCCATCCCCACGACTCAGAAACAGTCTCGCGCGCGCGTCGGGCAGCGCGTCGACCAGCTCTCGAACCTCGTTCCACAGCGCCAGCGATTGCGCGTCGCGCGCCACGTGCAGGACCCGCACCGGCCGGCCCCGATCCTCCCTCGCCGCCAGCGCCCGCAGCATGGCCACGGCCGGCGTGATGCCGATGCCGGCGGTCGCCAGCACCAACGGACGCATGTCGGGCGGTCCCAGATGGAAGCCGCCGTGGGGTCCGGAAATCAGCAGGTCCGCGCCTTCCCGCAGTCCGGCATGGAGCTGGCGCGACACGGCGTCGCGCTCGCTCTCGTTCTTGATGCTCAGGCGCAGCAGCCCGTCCTCGACCGCCGAGATGGTGTAGGAACGCCAGTACGGCCGCGCGTCCGGCGCCGGCAGGCCGACGCGCAGATGCTGGCCCGGCAAGGGCTCCGGGCGCAGGCGCGCCAGCGGGTCGCGCAGCCAGAAGCTGTCCACCTCGGCGCTTTCGCGCACGCGCCCGACCACCTGCGCATAGCGCGGCCACTGCGCCGGCGGCGGCGCCAGCGGATGCGCGGCATCGGGCGGCGGCGCGGCCAGCGCCGGGCGGGCCGCCTCCGCCAGCGTGATGGCGTCGCCGGCATGCACCCGGCCCGCGCGCAATACGCGCGCATAGACGCCGCAATAGATATGGCCCTCGCCGCCCGCCAGCAGCGCGGGCAGGTTCAGGTCGGCGCGCGCGGTGGCCGGATCGATCGAGGTCGCCTTGCAGCGCTCGATGGGCCGCAGGATCTCAAGCTCGACCTCGGCGCCGATGCGCACGCGCCGTCCGACCCAGGCGAATTCGCGCCAGGCCGGCAGGCCGTCCAGGTACAGGTTGCCGCGAAAGCGCAGCGGGTCCAGTTCCATGCCGGCCTTGCGCGACAGCGCGCGCACGGTCTCCTGGTTGATGAGTGACAGCGGCGCGTCGTCGAAGTCCCACCAGCCCAGGCCGCCCTGGCGACGCGCGAAGCGCGGGACGTCGAGCGCGCCGCGCGGGAACCAGGAGGCGATGGTCCGGTTGGCGGCGTCCCAGGTCGCGGGCGCGGCCACGTCGATGACAGCGTGCTCGCCTCCCGGCGACGCCAACGTCAGGCGCGCGCCGTCACCCTGCTCTTCCAGGCTCAGGCGATAGGCCGGCAATCCTTCGTTGCGGGTCATGCGCACGAAGCCCTGGCATGGCGCCCAGCCCTCGCCCGGGATCACTGCATGGCCGTTGGCGATGCCCAGGCAACGGTCCAGCGCGATGCCCCGGCCGGGCTGCAAGGCCGCCTCGGCCAGCGACTGCCCGCTGAAACCCTTGACCGGATAGCGGTACAGCGCGGCCAGCACGGGCGCGGCAGCTTGCGGCGGCAACGGGCCGCCGTCCATCGGATCATGGCTCATCATTCAGCGCGCCTGCTCCATCGCCGTCAGCGCCTGTGCCAGATCGGCCTTCAGGTCCGCGCACTCTTCCAATCCCACGTTCAGGCGCACCAGCCGGCCCGCGTAGTCGCGACCGGGCCGTTCCAGCGCGGGATAGACCAACGCCAGGCTGGTCACCCCGCCCCAGCTCATGCCGATCTTGAACAGCCGCAGCGCGTCCACGAAGGCCTCGATCTGGCGCGCGCTGTGGCGATCGTCGAACAGCACCGAGAACACGCTGGCCGAGCCGCTGAAATCGCGCTTCCAGGTCTCGTGCCCGGGGCAGGAAGGCAGCGCCGGATGCAGCACCGTGGCGATGCCGGGCTGGCCGGCGAGCCAGCGGGCGATCTCCAGCGCCGAGGCCTCCAGCCGCTCCAGCCTCAGGCCCAGCGTCTGCAGGCCGCGCAACGCCAGGCTGCAATCGTCCGGCGAGACCGCCAGCCCCAGTTGCTTGAAGGTGTCGCCGACGCGATCCTTGTACGCCGCATCGCGCACCGACACCGAGCCCAGCAGCAGGTCGCTATGGCCGCCCACGTACTTGGTCAGGGCCTGGATGCTGATGTCCACGCCATGCGCGAAGGCGTCGAACAGCACGCCGGCGGCATAGGTGTTGTCCAGCGCCACCGGTACGCCGCGAGCGTGCGCCGCCTCGCAGATGGCCGGCACGTCCTGCACTTCCATCGTCACCGAGCCGGGGCTTTCGGTCCAGACCAGCGCGGTGTTCGGACGAATGAGCGCGGCGATGCCGGCGCCGATGAGCGGATCGTAGGCCTCGACCTCGATGCCCAGGCGCTTGAGCATGCCGGCGGCCATTTCCTTGTTGGGGCCGTAGGCGCTGTGCGGCACCAGCGCGTGCGAGCCCGCGCCGCACAAGGCCAGGTAGACCAGCGCGATGGCGGCCTGCCCGCCGGGCACCACGAAGGTGTGCAGCGCGCCTTCCAGCTGGCCCACGCGCGCCCCCAGCTCCAGCGCGGTGGGCGTGCCGTACAGGCCATAGGTGTAGCCCTTGTCGCGATGGCGCCAATCGTCGGCCACGTCGGCCTGCCGCTCGAACAGCACGGTGGAACCGCGATGGGTGGGCACGGCCAGCGAGGCGAAACCGCCACGGGCCAGGGTCTGGGGTTGGACGAGCCGGGTGCGCCAATGCATGGGAAGTCTCGCAGCGTAGAGTTCGGAGCGTGATAATTTAATTCGCGCGGCCCGACGATTTCCCTCTAAATTCACCCTCCAAGCGATGGATTCCGTCAATCCTCCAGGGATTGCGCTGAATCGGCGCCACGCCGCGCCACGCCAGGGTCGCCCGCGTGCAGCAGCTGTTCCATGCGCCCCAGGATCCAGCTGGCGGCGGCGCCGGGCTCGGCGCCCTGCAGCCATAGCGCCCGCACCGACAGCGGCGGCAAGGCAAGGCCCGCGCAGGGCACGCTCGCGAGCTGGTCGCGGTAGACCTCGTACTCGGCGATGTTCAGCGGCAGGATGGCCCAGCCCAGGCCATCCACGGCCATGCTCGCGATGCTGTAGAAGCTGTCGGCGCGCCAGACCATCGGGCTCAGCACCCGCTCGTCCACGCCCTCCATCTTCATCACCAACTGCCGATGCCGGGCCAGGTCGGCGCGCGTGGCCTGCGCCAGCCCGGCCAGCGGATGCGCGTGCGACACGAACACGCCCTGGGCCACGCGGCCCAGATACCGCTCGGCGAAAGCGGGACCCGGATCGCCCCGGTCGAGATGGCAGCCCAGGCTGGCGCGGCCGGCCGCCACGTAGTCGGCGACCTCGGTCGCTGTGCCGTTGAGCTGGGTCAGTTCCAGCGCCGGAAAGCGTTCGGCGATTTCCTTGGCCAGATCGGCCAGCACCAGCGAAGGCAGCGCCTCGTCCAGCGCCACCGACAGGCGCGCCTCCTGGCCCGAGGCGAAGGACAGCGCACGTTGCTGCAAACCATCGGCCTGCCGCAACAGTTCCAGCGCTTCCTGCAGCAGCACTTCGCCGGCCGGCGTCAGCGTGGCATTGCGGCGCGAACGATCGAACAGTTCCACGCCCAGGTCGGCCTCCAGCAGGCCCACCGCCGTGCTGACGGCGGATTGCGCCTTGCCCAGCTGGCGCGCGGCCGCCGAGAACGAACCTTGGGCGGCCGCGGCGGCGAAATGCCTGAGCTGTTCCAACGTCCAGTTCATGATTCGCCCTATCCATCCATTAAGCAGATGGATTCTAACTTTTTTCAATCAAATGGAAGATCGATAATCCGAGCCCGGAACCCGGCCCTCGCGGCCTGCCCGGCGGCGTCCGCCGCTGGCGATCCCAGGTTCCATCAGGTAGATACAAGGAGCAGGACCATGCAGCGCACCCCGACCAACGCCGCCGTGGCCGCACCCGGCCGCTGGCTGGTGCTGGCCATCGTCTCCAGCGCATTGCTGCTGATCGTGATCGACATGACGGTGCTGTACACGGCATTGCCTCGGCTCACCCACGACCTGGGCGTGTCGGCCTCGGCCAAGCTGTGGATCGTCAACATCTATGCCCTGGTCGTGTCCGGCCTGTTGCCGGGCATGGGCACGCTGGGCGACCGGCTCGGCCACAAGCGCCTGTTCATGGCCGGCCTGGCGGTCTTCGGCCTGGCCTCGCTGGCCGCCGCGTACTCGCCCTCCGCCGGCTGGCTGATCGCGGCGCGCACGCTGCTGGCGGTGGGCGCGGCGATGATGATGCCCGCCACGCTGTCCATCCTGCGGCTGACCTTCACCGACGAGCGCGAGCGCGCCATCGCCATCGGCGTCTGGGCCTCGGTGGCGTCCGGCGGCGCGGCGTTCGGCCCCGTCCTGGGCGGCGTGCTGCTGGAGCATTTCTGGTGGGGCTCGGTATTCCTCATCAACCTGCCCATCGTGCTGCTGGCGCTGCCGCTGGCCTGGCGGCTGGTGCCAGCCAGCCGGCCTGACCACAGCCGGCCCTGGGACCTGGTGGGATCGTTGCAGATCATGGCCGGCCTGATCCTGTGCGCCTACGCCCTCAAACAGCTGGGCATGGCCGCGCCGTCCTGGCTGCATGCCAGCCTGGCCTGCGCGGCGGGCGTGGCGATGCTGACGGTGTTTGCCCGCCGCCAACGCGCGCGGCCCTATCCGCTGATCGACTTCACGCTGTTCCGCAACCCCGTCTTCAGCTCGGCCGTGGCCACGGCGCTGTTCGCCGCCGCCGCGCTGCTGGGCATGGAACTGGTCTTCAGCCAGCGCCTGCAGCTGGTGCAGGGCATGTCGCCGATGCAGGCCGCGCTGTACATCCTGCCGCTGTCGCTGGCCGCCTTCGTGGCCGGCCCGCTGGCCGGCTGGATGCTGCCGCGCGTGGGCAGCCGGCGGATGCTGATTTCGTCGCTGCTGGTCTCGGGCGCCGGCATGGGCGGCTACCTGCTCAGCTACGACGCCGCGCTGATCCCGCAGATGGCCAGCCTGTGCGTGCTCGGCGTCGGCATCGGCGCCGCCATGACCGCCGCGTCCGGCACCATCATGCAGAACGCGCCCGCGGAACGCGCGGGCATGGCGGCGTCGATCGAGGAAGTGTCGTATGACCTGGGCAGCGCGTTGGGCGTGACCCTGATGGGATCTCTCCTGTCGGGCGTGTACACGCAATCGCTGGCGATACCAGCCGGCATCGCCAGCTCGCCGGCGCGCGACAGCCTGGATGAAGCGCTGATCGTGGCCGAGAGCCTGCCTGCCGAACTGGGCGGCGCCCTGGCGCAGCTGGCGCGCAGCGCGTTCGACGCGGGCTATGCCGCCGTGCTGGCCAGTTGCACGGCGATGCTGCTGGGCGCGGCGGTCCTCGCGATAGGGCTGAACCGTCGACGCGGCCAAAGCGGGCAGGCCGTCACGGGACAGGCCCGGCCGGCTCGCGCCGCCTCGCGTTAACCCGCGCGCGCCGCGCCAGCCATCCGCCTGAGCGCGCGCAAATCCAGCATCGCCGGCCCCGGCGCATCGATATCCACGATGCGCCGGCAGCGGCCGGCGAAGGCGGCGCGGAAATGGTTCTTGGCCTCCACGCACAGCAGGCGGGTGCGCGTCAGGTCGATGCCATGCAGATCGAAAAAGGCCGGGTCGTTGCACGGTGCGACGTGCGTGGTGACGATGAGCTGCGCCGCGCCCACGGCCAGCACCACGGTCGGCCCGCAATGCACGGCCAGCCCCGTTTCCATCGGGCCGCTGTTGACGAAGACGCCGTCGGTGTAGCGCAGCACCCGCGCGCGCAAGGCCACCGGCTCGCCATACAGCGGCGTGCGCCGCCCGCCCAGGCGCAGGTCCAGCATGGCGCCCTCGCCCGCCGCGCGGGCGCATTCGACCACACCGGGATCGGCCAGACTGGCATAGACGCTGGGTTCCTCCAGGCCGGCGGCCAGCAAGGCCGCCAGCAGCGCGGGCGTGTCGCCAATGCCGCCGGACAGCGGGTTGTCCGCCGGGTCCGTCACCGCCACCAAGCCCGGTGTCCGCAGGGCCTGGCGGATGCCGTCGGCCGGCGCGATGAGCTCGGGCTCGAAGTCGGCGAAGCGCGCCTCATAGGCCGCATAGATCTCATCCAGCGCCCGCGCCGCCGCCTCGCCGGTGTCCGCCCAGACCCATACCGACGCGCCGCTGTGCGCTGAATTGGCATAGGGAAAGCCGCCATGCAGCGCGATGTCACGCAGCGGGCCGACCGTGCGGGCGCGCGCCAGCGCCTGCAGATCCGCCATGGGCCCGGCGTCGGTGCGCATGTTGGCGCTTTGCAGCCACGCGCCGCCATTGCGGAACGCGGCGACGGGACGGATCCCGCCCTCGGCGATGGCGATCAGCCGCTCCAGGCAGCGCGCGGCCGTCTCGCGCATGTCGATGTGCGGATAGGTCCGGTAGCTGGCGCTGCACGACAGCAGCGGCGGCAAGGCCGGCGGGATATTGGCGTGCAGGTCGAAGCTGGCGCCGATCGGAACGCGCGGATGCTCGGCGCGTATGGCGCGCAGCAAGCTCAATTCCGGACTGTCGTCCGCGTCGGTGATGCAGGCGCCATGCAGGCTCAGGTAGATGGCGTCCCAATGCTGGCCGCGTAAATCGTCCAGCACCTCGTCCACGTATGCCTGGAAAAACGGCTGCGGCACGGGGCCGGCCGGCTGGGCCGAGGCGCAACGCGAAGCGCGGACCTCCCAGTCCGAGCGGCTGTCCTGGAAATCCGCGACAGCCGCCAGCTCGGTGGCCTTGCCGCGCGCGGCGTCCAGGCCCGCCTGGCCGCGCAGCCATTCGCGGCGCTCGAAATCCTCGCGGCCGGCCGGCTGCAGGCAAAAGGCGTTGCCTTCGTACCAGAACCGCGCCACCGCCAGCCGCTTGCGTTGCGTCATGTTCACTCCATCCGGATGTTGGCGCCGGCGATGAGCTGCTTGAACTTGCGCTGCTCGGCCGCGATGAAGGCCGCATAGGCCTGGCTGCCCGCGCCGTCCACGCGCGCCCCCAGCGCCTCGATGCGCTGGCGCAGCGCCGGGCGTTGCAAGGCCTGGCCGATGGCGCCTTCCAATCGCGCGACCTCCTTCGGCGGCAGGGACGCCGGGCCGACGATGCCGAACCAGGATTCGATCTCATAGCCCGGCAGCCGCGAGGCGATGGCCGGCACGTCCGGCAGCGCCGTGGCTGGCGTCGGCGAACTGACGCCCAGCGCCGTCACCTTGCCCGACTGGATATGCGCCAGCGCGGTCGGCAGGTTGTCGAACATCAGGTCGATCTGCCCGCCCAGCAGGTCGTTCATGGCGGGAGCCACGCCCTTGTACGGCACATGGGTCAGGTCGATGCCGGCGGCGGCCTTGAGCAGTTCGCCCGCCAGATGGCTGGTGCTGCCCACGCCCGCGCTGCCGTAGGTGATGCGGCCCGGCTCGGCCCGGGCGCGGTCTATCAGTTCACGCAAGGCGCGGATGCCGCTCTGGGCGCTGGCCATCAGCACGTTGGCCACGAAGGCCACGTTGTTGATCGCGGAGAAATCCTTTTCGGCGTTGTAGCCCGGCTTGGGATAGAGATACTGGTTCACCGCCAGCGGACCGGGCGTGGCCATCATGAGCGTCGCGCCGTCGCCGGCCGCGCGCGCCACTTCGGCGGCGCCGATGTTGCCGCCCGCCCCGCCCTTGTTCTCGACCAGCACGGGCTGGCCCAGGACCGCGCGCAGTTCCTCGGCCAGCAGGCGGGCCAGCACATCGGTCGTGCCCCCCGCCGCGAAGGGAACGACCAGACGGATCGGCGGCCGCTTGGCCGCGTCCTGCGCCCGCGACGCGGCGGGTGCGGCCAGGCCGGCGGCCGCCAGCGCCATGCAAAGACTGAAGCGGCGACGGGAAAGCGACGGCGCGGGCGCCAGGGTGGGAATCTGCTGTCGGGACACGATAAGCCTCGGAACGTGGTGAGGATGCGCCGGCCTCAGGCGCGGCCGGCGACGCGGAATCCGGTCATGTTTTCCTGGCGCCCCGGCGCGGGCCCGGCGACGGGCCGCCGAAATAGGCGCTGGACGCGTCCAGCCGCCGCTCGAAGGCGTCGATGCGCTGTTGCGCGGCCTCGCCGCCGGCGGCGGCCAGCTTGGCCAGCAGCCGCTCGACCAGCGCCAGCGATCCCACCATCGAATGGAAATAGGACGGCGTGCCGGCATCGAACAGCAGCGCCTGCGTGGCGTGGGCCTGGATCGGCGCCAGCGGGCTGTCGGTCAGCGCCAGCACCGGCACGCCGGCCTGGCGGCAATCCCGCGCCGCTTCCAGCGTCTGGCGTCCGTAGGGATTCTGGGTGACGCAGACCAGCAGGTCCTCCGGCCCGGCGGCGTCGAGCTGGTCAGGATAGGTGCCGCCCAGTCCATGCACCAGCACGCCGTTGCCGGCGATCATGCTGTACGCGTAGGCGAAGTGATAGCTGATGGCGAAGCAGGACCGCGTGCCCAGGAAATAGAGGCGCCGCGCCGCGCGCATGCGCTGCACGGCCCGCGCGATGTCCTTGGGCGCATTGGCCACCGTGGGCGAGCGCGCATTGTCCAGGTGCGTGCGCAGCAGCGCGTCATCGAACTGGCTGGCGGCTTCGCCTTGCAGGCGGCGCACGCGTTCCTTGTAGGCCGGCGCGCCATGGCCCAGCGCGTCCTGGAACACCTGCCGGAACGGACCGTAGCCTTCATAGCCCAGCGCCTGCGCCAGGCGCGCCATGCTGTTGGGTGACACGCCCGCCTGCGCGGCCTGCTGGCGCATCGACAGCAGGCCCGCGTCGCGCGGATTGCGCGCCACCCAGGCGGCGGCGCGCTGCAACTCGGCGCCCAACGCGGGGACGTGGGCCTCGATCAAGGCCATCAGCTCCTGGATCTGCATCCTTATTTCTACACATTTGTACCTTAACGGTACAAATGTACCAGCGTGCGCGGCCTAGCGGCGCTGGGGAAAACGCCTAGGGGGCGGGGGGGGCCCCCCCGGGCCGCG
>NZ_JBICCO010000103.1:0-23152 GCF_043119405.1 Achromobacter sp. 413638 | reverse complement strand
TTTTCATAGCCGGGCCGTCCCAAGATGAAAACTGCCCCCATCGGGGGCAGTCGGCGCACGCGGCAAGAAAGCCCTCCTCATTCGCCGGGCACGCCCTGGCGGATATTGCGCGAGAACTGCGCCGCGTCGGCCGTGGCGCGCGCGCGGTCGGTATAGCGGCCGGCGTCGCGATAGGCCCGCGCGCTGTCCGCTCCGCGCAGCGCGCCGATGCGATACAGGTATTCGGGCAGATAGCCGGACAGCAGCAGCCGGTAGTCCATCGGCAGCCCTGGCACGATGCGCCGGGCCAGCTGGTACACGATGGTGATGCAATTGGCGGTCAGCGTGTTGTAGAAGCGCGGTTGACGCGCCAGCCCGTTGGCCGTCTCGACATAGGCCAGGAACAACGCGCGCGCCCCGCCCTCGGGCATGTGCACGCGATACAGGTAACCGTCCTCGCCGCGCACATTGGTGCGTACCCGCAGGCTGTCCTCTTCGGTGGACGCCAGCACCGACAGCTCGTACTGGCGGAAGAAGCCCCCGATCTCGGAGAACGCATCGCCCAGCTTGCGGCGTACCTCGACCGAGAACACCACGTGCCGGCCGTCGCCGAAGCCAAAGGACACCAGCGCATGGGCGATCGCGGGGCGCCCCCAGTACGACAGCGCGACATCCACCGATTCCAGACGCGACAGATCGTAGGTCTCGGTGCGCCAGCGCACGTCGTAGTCGCTGCGCGTGCGCCAGTCGAAATCGCGCACGTCGTGCAGCGTGACCCGGTCGCCGTCGATGTCGCCGCACGTCGTCCGCGCCACTTCGGGCATCCAGCTGCGCGCATTGGACGGCCGCACCCCCAGCCGCCACCAGGCCAGCAGGCCGAGCAGCGCGGCGCCGAACAGCCAGAGCGGCGCGGCATGTTCCAGCGCCAGGCCCAGCAACGCCGCGCCGGCCAGCGCCAGCCAGCACGCCACGGACAGCGCGCGCCACGCACCGCCACGGGGCGACTGGAACCACAGCGCGCCCGCGCCCCACCCCGCCGCCGCCACGATCGTCACACCGGCCAGGATGGCGAGGATCATTGCGCGCCTTGCGACGAGGGCGCCTCTTGCGCGTTGCGCGCCTGGGCTTCCCGGTCCTGGCTGCGCCAGGCCGCGCGCCGCAGCCTGATCAAGCGCAGCGCGGCCTGCGACATCTGCCACCAGCCGAACGGCCGGGGGTCGGCCAGCATGCTGAGCGCGCGCGCGTAGTCCAGCGTCAGGCCCGGCGTCCAGGCCATGGTCAGCGCGCGCTTGCGGATCTGCGAGGCCACCCACAATTCCGGCGTCAGCAGCAACCGCAGCAGCACGCGCCAGCCGGCCTGCGGACCATGCAGCCGGCCGACCACGCCGTCCAGCGCCGCCTCCAGCGCGCGCGATACCGAGCTGGAACAGTTGCGATGCGTCAGGTTGTAGGTGGCATCCTGCCGGTAGACGTCCCAGAACGCCTGCAACTTTGCCGCGTCGTAGTTGCGGATGCGCACCTGCGTGGTGGACGGACACCAGGCCTGCGCTTCCGTGGCGTAGTCGGGCTGGAACACGCCCGGCACGTCGTTCTCGGCCGTGGCGCGCAGCAGCGCGCCGAACTGTTCGGGAGACCGGTCGATCTCCTGCGCCGGGTATAGGCTCACATACACGCCTTCAGGCGATTCCAGCGCCGCGTGCCCCGTGGAGATGACGCCGTTGACGTCAACGGCGGCGATGTAGCGGTTCAGCATCAGGTAGTTGCGCGTCTGCGCCTTGGCCGAGCCGGACGGGGTCCAGACGTGCACGGTCAGGGCACGCTCCGATTCCAGCGGCGGGCCGTCGAACACAGTCTGCGCCGGGCCAGCGGACGCGGTCGGCATGAAGTCCGGCCGTGCGTTGACGACCAGCCCGGGATTGGCCCCCAGCGTGCGGACGCGGCGTGCAAGCACCAGCAGCTTGAAGCCGGAGAAGGCCAGGAACAGGCCCACGCAATACGGCACGGTGCCCACGTAGTGCGTGGGATAGGGCTGAAAGAAGAAGATGGCCAGCAGGATCTCGGCCACGCCCGAGGCGAAGACATAGCGCCAGCGCGCGTAGCGCACCACGTAGGCGGCGATGCACTGCATCAGCCCATCGACCAGGAACAGCAGGCCGAAGATCATAGACAACACGAAATGCCCGTGTTGGTCGCCCGCCAGGACCAGCACGCCGGCCGTCAGCACAAACAGGCCCTTCACATAGCGCAGCACGCGCTGGCCGCCGACGCCGGACTTGGCGATGGCCAGCGTCGCCAGCCCTTCGATCACGATCAGCGCGGCAAAGCCGTCCAGGGGGAAATACAGCACCCCGTCCAGCGCGTCGATGAACACCACCGCGCCGGCAACCAGGAGCAACCAGCCGGCGACGGCCAGCCCGAGCGCGCGCTTGCGCAGGTAATCGACGCCCAGCAGCAATAGAACCAGATTTCCCATGCCCGTGACGCCGCGTCAAAGGCCGCTCTTGCGCGCGGTCAGGATCAGGCGCAGGCCCAGCGCGGCCATGGCGCAGGCGGCGAGCCGGTCCACCCATTTCTTCGCGCGCAGGTAGATGGCCCTCGGCCCCTGGGCCGAGAAGCACAGCGCGACGATGGCATACCAGCCGAACTCGACCAGGAACACCAGCGGCGGCAAGGCGAAATACACCCAGGCCGGCGGCTGCTGCGGCAACAGGGCCGCGAAAATGCTGCCGTACCAGATGGCGGTCTTGGGATTGCTCATCTGAGTGGCAAGGCCCGTCCAGAACGACTTGCGCGCGCTGCCTGAACGCGCGGCCACGGCGCCAGGCAGCGCGAAAGGTTGGCTCGCGCCGCGCCAGATCTTGTACGACATGTAGAGCAGGTACGCGCCGCCGGCGAGCTTCAGGCCCAGGTACAGCCACCCGACGGTTTGCAGCACGGAATAAAGTCCGGCCAGCGCTAGGCTGGCGAACAGGATGCCGCCGATGCCCATGCCCAGCGCCGAGGCCAGACCGTCCAGGCGCGACTGGCCGATGGCGCTGCGCGCGACGATGACGAAGCTCGGGCCCGGCAGCATCGCGCCCAGCCACAGCGCCCCCAGGATGGCCAGAATGAAAGCAGGCGTATTCATCAGGATCTCCCCCCGCGCGGCCGCGCCGCGCGCACGCCTGATTCTTGCACATCCCCGCGGGCGCGATAAAAAAAACCCTGGTTCCAGGAACCAGGGTTTTCCTCCCGCCGGCACAACGGCCCCGCCTCGCGGCGCGGCCGTCATGCGCCTCAGGCGTAGGCTTCGACCGGCAGGCAGGCGCAGACCAGATTGCGGTCGCCATAGGCGTTGTCGACGCGAGCCACGGGCGGCCAGTACTTGCCGTCGCGCAGCGAGGCCACCGGGTAGGCGGCCTGCTGGCGCGGGTAGTCGTGCAGCCACTCTTCGGCCAGCAGCATCTGCGCGGTATGCGGCGCGTTCTTCAGGACGTTGTCCTCGCGGTCGCGCTCGCCGCGCTCGACCTGGGCGATTTCCTCGCGGATCGAGATCATGGCGTCGACGAAGCGGTCCAGCTCGGCCTGGCTTTCCGATTCGGTCGGCTCGACCATCAGCGTACCGGCCACCGGGAAGCTCATGGTGGGCGCGTGGAAGCCGTAGTCCATCAGGCGCTTGGCGATGTCCTCGGCGCTGATGCCGCTGGTTTCCTTGAGCGGACGCACATCCAGGATGCACTCGTGCGCCACGCGGCCGTTGCGACCCGCGTACAGCACCGGATAGTGGTCGCGCAGGCGGGTGGCGACGTAGTTCGCATTCAGGATCGCGACTTCGGTGGCGCGGCGCAGACCGTCGGCGCCCATCAGCGAGATGTACACGAACGGGATCGGCAGGATGCCGGCCGAACCGAAAGGCGCGGCCGAGACCGGGCCGACCTTGGCTTCGCCGGGCAGCTTGCCTTGTTCATTGACCACGCCCGGCAGGTACGGAGCCAGGTGCGCGCGCACCGCCACCGGACCCACGCCCGGGCCGCCGCCGCCGTGCGGGATGCAGAAGGTCTTGTGCAGGTTCAGGTGCGAGACGTCGGAACCGAACTTGCCGGGCTGGGCCACGCCCACCATGGCGTTCATGTTGGCGCCGTCCAGGTAGACCTGGCCGCCGGCCTGGTGCACCAGTTCGCAGATCTCGGTCACGGCTTCCTCGAACACGCCATGCGTGGACGGGTAGGTGATCATCAGCGCGGCCAGCTTGTCGCCGACCTGTTCGATCTTGGCGCGCAGGTCGGGCAGGTCGACGTTGCCGTTGGCGTCGGAGGCCACCACCACCACATCCATGCCGGCCAGCTGGGCCGAGGCGGGGTTGGTGCCGTGCGCCGACGAGGGGATCAGGCAGACGTTGCGCTGATGCTGGCCGTTGGCCTGGTGGTAGCCGCGAATCGCCAGCAGGCCGGCGTACTCGCCCTGCGCGCCGGAGTTCGGCTGCAGGCTGATGTTGTCATAGCCGGTGATTTCGCACAGCGCGGCCGACAGGCGGTCGATCAATTCCTTGTAGCCCTGGCTCTGCGAGGCGGGCGCGAAGGGGTGGATCAGCGCGAACTCGGGCCAGGTGATGGGGATCATCTCGGCCGTGGCGTTCAGCTTCATGGTGCACGAGCCCAGCGGGATCATGGTGCGGTCCAGCGCCAGGTCCTTGTCGGCCAGCTTGCGCAGGTAGCGCAGCATGTCGGTTTCCGACTGCACGCTGGAGAACACCGGATGCTTCAGGATGGCGCTTTCGCGGGCCACGGCGGCGGGAATGCCGCTGGCGGCCGCGGCGTCGAGCGCGTCGATGTCCAGCTCGACATCATCGCGTTCCAGGCCGGAGGCGAACACGTTGACCAGGGCCTGCAGGTCGGCGGCGGTGACGGTCTCGTCCAGCGAGACGGCCAGGCGCGCGCCGTCGACGCGGCGCAGGTTGACGTGGGCGCAGTCGGCCGCGGTCAGGATGGCGGGCGTGGCCGCGCCGGTTTCCAGCAGCAGCGTGTCGAAGAAGCTGTCGTTGGCGACCTTCACGCCCAGCTTGACCAGCTCGGCGCGCAGGATCGCGGTGTAGCGGTTGACGCGGTTGGCGATGCGGCGGATGCCGGCCGGGCCGTGCCACACGGCGTACATGCCGGCCATCACGGCCAGCAGCACCTGCGCGGTGCAGATGTTGGAAGTGGCCTTTTCGCGGCGGATGTGCTGCTCGCGCGTTTGCAGCGCCAGGCGCATGGCCGGGTTGCCCTGCGCGTCCTTGGACACGCCGACCAGGCGGCCGGCCATGTTGCGCTTGTAGGCGTCCTTGCAGGCCATGAAGCCGGCATGCGGGCCGCCGAAACCGAACGGCACGCCGAAACGCTGGGCCGAGCCCACGGCGATGTCGGCGCCCCACTCGCCCGGCGCGGCCAGCACGGCCAGCGCCAGCAGGTCCGTGGCCACGGCCACCACCGCGCCCTGCGCGTGCGCGGCGTCGGCCAGCTTGCGGTAGTCGGCCACCGAGCCGGTGCTGTGCGGGTATTGCAGCAGCACGCCGAAGCATTCCGGCAGGCCTTCGGCCTCGTCGCCCACGGCGATTTCGATGTCCAGGCCCTCGGCGCGGGTGCGCACGACCTCGATGGTCTGCGGGTGCACGTGGCGCGAGATGAAGAACACCGGGCTCTTGGACTTGGCGCTGCGGCGGGCCAGCGTCATGGCTTCGGCGGCGGCCGTGCTCTCGTCCAGCAGCGAGGCGTTGGAGATGTCCAGCCCGGTCAGGTCGGCGACCATGGTCTGGTAGTTCAGCAGGGCCTCCAGACGGCCCTGCGAGATCTCGGGCTGGTAAGGCGTGTAGGCCGTGTACCAGGCGGGATTCTCAAGAATGTTGCGCAGCACCACGTTGGGCGTCTGCGTGCCGTAGTAACCCTGGCCGATGTAGCTGCGGTAGACCTTGTTGCGCCCGGCGACCTGCTTGAGCTCGGCCAGCACGTCGGTTTCGCTGCGCGAGGGCGGCAGCGCCAGCGGGGCCTGGCTGCGGATCTTGGGCGGCACGACTTCTTCGATCAGCGCGTCCAGGCTGGGGCTGCCGATCACGGCGAGCATGGCGGCCTGGTCGGCGTCGGAGGGGCCGATATGGCGGGGGATGAAGTCGGTGTGGGTGTCTAGGGCGCGCGACATGGGGAGGATCTCGGGTGCGTGAGCGTCGGGGACGATCGGTATGGCAACGCGCGGGCGGGCGGCGGCAGCGGCCGGCCCGCGCGGGACGGGCTTAGCCGTTGGCGACGGCTTCGTAGCCGGCGGCGTCCAGCAGCTTGTCCGCGTCGGCGGCGTTGTCCGGCTTGATCTTGAAGATCCAGGCGGTGAAGGCCGACTCGTTGATCAGGTTGGGATTGCTTTCCAGCTCATCGTTGAAGGCGACGATCTCGCCGGCCACGGGCGCGTAGATGTCGGAGGCGGCCTTGACCGACTCGACCACGCCGGCGGTTTCGCCGGCGGCCAGCTTGGCGCCGACCTTGACGTCGCCGACGAAGACCAGGTCGCCCAGCTGGTCCTGGGCGGTGTCGGTGATGCCGACGACGAACACGTCGCCTTCGGCTTTGACCCATTCATGGGACTCGGTGTACTTGCGATCGGTGGGCAGGCTCATGGGAACTCCTGGGGCTATTCGGATGGGGGAAAGGGATTGCGCGCCTCGCGCGCGGGCCTGCCGGCCGGCGCGCGCGAAGCTTCGAGTTTACGAGTGTTCGACGGCTTTGCCGTTACGGACAAATGGCAGCTTGCAGACCAGGGCGGGCACCCACTTGCCACGGATGTCCACCTCGACCGTGTCGCCGGGAGCCACGCCCACGGGCAGGCGGGCGAAGCCGATGGACACGCCCAGCGTGGGCGACATGGTGCCGCTGGTCAGCTCGCCCGCGCCCTGCTTGGCGCGCACGGCCATGTGGGCGCGCATCACGCCGCGCTCCTGCAGCTTCAGGCCCAGGAAGGCGGCCGGGTTGGCGAATTGTTCCAGCGCGTCGCGGCCGATGAAGCGGCGCTCGGCGTTCTTCAGCGACACCGTCCAGGTCAGGCCGGCCTGGTCGGGCTGGATCAGCTCGTCCATGTCCTGGCCGTAGAGGTTCATGCCGGCTTCCAGGCGCAGCGTGTCGCGCGCGCCCAGGCCGCAGGGACGCACGCCCTGCGCCGCCAGGTCGCGCCACAGCGCGACGGCCTGCGTGGCGGGCAGCACGATCTCGAAGCCGTCCTCGCCGGTATAGCCGGTGCGGGCCACCAGCGTGTCGTCGCCCACCTGGGCGGCCACGAACGGGGTCAGCGGTTCGCTGGCGGCCTGCCAGGCCGGACGCGCGGCCCAGACCTTGGCGCGGGCGTTGGGGCCCTGCACGGCGATCATGGCCAGGTCGCGGCGCGGCGCGATGGCCACGTCGAACTTGCCGGACTGCCGGACGCGCTGCATCCAGGCGATGTCCTTGTCGGCGGTGCCGGCATTGACCACGACGCGCCACTCATCGGCGGCGAAGAAATAGATGATCAGGTCGTCGATCACGCCGCCCTGCGGATTGAGCATGCAGCTGTACAGCGCCTTGCCCGGCACGGTCAGCTTGGCCACGTCGTTGGCGACCAGGCGTTGCAGGAAGGCGAAGGCGTCCGGGCCGGTCACGTCGACGTTGAGCATGTGCGAGACATCGAACATGCCGGCGTCCTGGCGCACGGCGTGGTGCTCTTCCAACTGCGAGCCGTAGGCCAGCGGCATGTCCCAGCCGCCGAAGTCGACCATTCGGGCGCCGGAGGCGATGTGTTCGTCGGCCAGCGGGGTGCGTTTGAGGGTTGCGGACATGCGCGGGAACTCCGGAGCGGCAGCGTTGCCAGGGTTGCGGAAAGCCGCCAGCGGACACGCGTCCACGGCACGGCTGAATCTTCCGCCCCTCTGTCCTTTTGCCTGAGAGTTGCCCCGCGTGGCGGGTGTGCACCTTCGGCGCCTGGGCTGCCCGCTACGTCCCCATTCGGGACGGCCTGAAAGGCGCGGCGCCAGGTCTCTCCAGAGTGCTGTTTTGCCGCGTCGACCGAAAACCGGGACAGGGCAAGCATGGACGGTATGGGTTACCTGAGCGATTCCGGGCGAATTGCGCCTTCGGCGGCGGCCAGCTTGATGGCCGCTCTCTCCCGCAACATGCGTGACAGCGGCGCAAGCATACATCGAAACCCCGGGCGCCGGAAAGCGAGGAAACCCGGCAGTCCGCGCGCCGTTCGGGCGGCCGCGACAGACCGGGAGCAAGCCGCCGCCACTAACCCAGCGCGGTGTCCAGCAACATCATCAGCACGAAGCCCAGCATCAGCCCGCCGGTGGCATGGACCTCGTGTCCCTTGCGGTGCGATTCGGGAATGATTTCATGGCTGATGACGAACAGCATGGCCCCGGCGGCAAAGCCCAGTCCCCACGGCAGCAAGGCCGCCGACCAGCCCACCACGGCAGCGCCCAGCACCGCGCCCAGCGGCTCGACCAGGCCCGACAGCATGCCCAGCGCCACCGCGAAGGCGCGCTTGTAACCAGCGGCCATCAGCGCCACCGCCACCACCAGCCCTTCGGGAATGTCCTGGATGGCGATGCCGGTGGCCAGCGCCGTGCCGCGCAGCGGGTCGTTGCCGGCATAGCCCACGCCGATGGCCAGCCCTTCGGGCAGGTTGTGCAGCGTGATGGCGAACACGAACAGCCAGGTGCGGCGCAGGCGATGCGCCTCGATGCCTTCCCTGCCCTTGATGAAATGCTCGTGCGGCAGGCAGCGGTCCATCAGCAGCAGCACCGCCGCGCCCAGCAGGATGGCGGCGCCCACCAGGATGCCGGCGCCCCAGGGGCCATGCCCCAGCTCGCCCGCCGCGGCGATGCCGGGCGCCACCAGAGAGAAGGCGCTGGCGGCCAACATCACGCCGGCGCCAAAGCCGTACAGGCTGTCCTGCACTTTCTGCGGCAAGGTCTGGGCGAACAGCACGGGCAGCGTGCCCAGCGCGGTCGCGGCGGCGGCCATCATGCCGCCCAGCAGCGCGTCGGCCACGTGCGGCGCGCGCACGTCCAGGCAGACCCAAAGCTGGTACAGGGCCAGGCAGGACACCAGCACGGCCAGCGTCCAGATGCTGACGCTGGTGGCGGCCGGCCGGATCCGGTGTCGGCTGAATGTGTTCATGGGCGCCTCGCTGGCCTAACCGCGATCAGCCCACGGCGGCGGCGTAGCGGCGCGCCACCTCGGACCAATCGATCACGTTGTAGAACGCGCCGATGTACTCGGGACGGCGGTTCTGGTACTTCAGGTAGTAGGCGTGCTCCCATACGTCCAGGCCCAGGATCGGGGTATTGCCGTGCATCAGCGGGCTGTCCTGGTTGGCGCTGCTCTCGACCACGAGCTTGCCGGCCGGCGTCACCGACAGCCAGGCCCAGCCGCTGCCGAAGCGGGTCAGCGCGGCCTTGGTGAAGGCTTCGCGGAAAGCGTCCAGCCCGCCGAGGTCGGACGCGATGGCCTGCGCCAGCGCGCCGTCGGGCGCGCCGCCGCCGCGCGGCGACATCACGGTCCAGAACAGGCTGTGGTTGGCATGGCCGCCGCCGTTGTTGCGCACCGCCGCGGTGATGGCGGCGGGCAGCTGGTCCAGCCGCGCCACCAGCGACTCGACCGGTTCATCGGTCGACAGGCCGGCGCCTTCCAGGGCGGCGTTCAGATTGTTGACGTAGGTCTGGTGATGCTTGCCGTGATGGATCTCCATCGTCAGCGCATCGATGTGCGGCTCCAGCGCGTCATAGGCGTAGGATAGCGAGGGCAGGATGTAAGGCATGCGCAGTCTCCGAGGTTTTATTTCATGCAAATATAAATGATATTGGTTTTCATTTATAAAATGCAAGAAGCCTGGCCCATGCCAAACCTGCCGCCAGTCCGGCCACGCGCCGGAGCAGGCACGCGCCTTGGGTTCAGGGCTGCGCCGGCTCCGGGAACAGCGCAATGAAATCCAGCATCTGCTCGCCCAGTAGATTGACGTGGGTCGTCATGGCTCGCGCTGCGGCGTCGCTGTCGCCCGCGGCTATCGCGGCGATGACCTGCTCGTGTTCGTCGATCGTATCCAGCCGGCGCCGCAACTTCTGGGTCACGAGCTTGCGGTAGGTGGAGACCCGGTTGCGCAAGCTCCGCGTCTGTTCGGCCAGGAACTCATTCTGGCTCGCCTCGTAGATCACCTCGTGGAAGCGCCGGTTGGCCTCGTAGAAATCGTCGATCCGATCGGTGTTGGCGCAAGCCTGCAGCTCCACTTGCGTGGCGCGCAGCCGCTGCAATTGCTCGGCTGTCGCTCGCCGGGCCGCCAGGCGCGCGCACAAGCCCTCCAGTTCCGCCATCACCTGGAACATTTCCAGCAGCTTGCGCGCCGACAACGCCGCCACCATCGCCGGCTGGCGCGGCCGCATCGTCACCAGCGCCTCCGACGCCAATTGCCTCAATGCCTCGCGTATGGGAGTACGCGAGCAGTTGAAGCGTTCCGCCAGTTCGATCTCCTCGAGGCGTGCGCCGGGCGCCAGCCGACCCGAGAGGATTTCGTTTTCCAAGGTGCTGAGAATCTGCTCGGCGCGGGTCACGCGTCACTCCATGAAGTAAGGGCGGCAAGGTTAGGCAAAGTGTACGCAAAACAGGGCCATATACACAGCATCCGCCCGTTCGACATATCTGCATGCCCGCGTATCCAGCCCTCCCCTCGCTGCCGGGCTCAGGGAAAGTCCCAGCACTGAAATTCTTTTCTCTTGTATTCACAAAGCATATATTTTGAATACAAGAAGAAAATTTAAGAATACATAGATGCATGCAAGGGGAGCCTACCCGCGCGGCACGCTGGTGGCCCTTCGACGGTTGCACAAACCCAGACGGAGGCTTACACATGCGCAACACGATAGAAATGCACCCGCCAGCGAGCGCCACACTGCGCGGCGATGACGCCCTGTACAGGAAGGTAGGCTGGCGGCTGTTGCCGTTCCTGATGTTCTGCTATGCCGCGGCCTATCTGGACCGCGTCAACATCGGCTTTGCCAAACTCCAGATGTCATCGGAGCTCGCCTTCAGCGAAACGGTGTATGGGCTGGGCGCCGGCGTCTTCTTCATCGGCTATTTCCTGCTGGAAGTCCCCAGCAACCTGATGCTGCGACGATTGGGCGCGCGCGTCTGGATCGCGCGCATCATGATCACCTGGGCCTTGATATCGGGCGCGTTCTGCCTGGTCACGACCCCCATGCAGTTCTATGTGCTGCGCTTCCTGCTCGGTTGCGCGGAAGCGGGTTTCTACCCCGGCATCGTGGTCTATCTCAGCCAGTGGTACCCACCCCGACGGCGATCGCAGGCGTTGGCGCTATTCATGATCGCGATCCCCGTCGCCGGCATCCTGGGCGGTCCGCTGTCTGGCTGGATACTCCAGGCCTTCCATGGCGCGCGAGGATGGAGCGGCTGGCAATGGATGTTCGTGCTGGAGGCCATTCCCTCACTGGCGCTGGGCATCATGACCCTCTTCTACCTGGACAGCAGGCCAGAGGATGCCCGCTGGCTGAACAACGACGAAAAGGCCCGCATAGCGGCCGGCCTCACCGGGGCCGCGCCGCCGAACCTGCAGGTCTCCCATACCGTCGGCCAGGTGTTCCGCGATCCGCGCGTACTGCTGATGGCGGTGATCTATTTCTGCGTGATCATGGGCCAGTACGGGCTGACGTTCTGGATGCCCACCCTGATCAAGGCCGCTGGCGCCACCGGACCGCTGCAAATTGGCCTGCTCTCGGCTATCCCTTTCGCCGTCGCCGTCGTCGTGATGGTGTGTTGTGGCCGCAGTTCCGACCGTAGCGGCGAGCGTCGCTGGCACCTCGCGGTGCCCATGTTCGCGGGCGCGGCGGGATACGCACTGGTGGCCTACGCCGGCGGCAACGTGCCGCTGGCCATCGTCGGCCTTTCATTGGCCGCGGCGGGCGCGATCACGCCGGGCCCGTTGTTCTGGGCGCTGCCGTCGTCCTTTCTGGCTGGCGAAGGCGCCGCCGCCGGCATCGCCGCGATCAACTCCTTCGCCGCGCTGGCAGGTTTCGTCAGCCCATACCTGATCGGCTGGCTGCGGGACCTTACCCAGACCTCCAGCATCGCGATGTATGTGTCTGGCGCGGTGCTCGTCATCGGCGCTCTGCTGATCCTGCGCGTGCCGGCGCGCATGACCGTCTAGCGCATTGCCACAACCAAAAGGAACCGCCATGGAATTGAACTTCAAGAACAAGTCCGCGCTCGTCACCGGCGCCTCCAAGGGAATCGGCCTGGCCACGGCGCGACGCTTCGCCGCCGAAGGCATCGCCGAACTGCACCTGGCGGCGCGTTCCGAAGACGCCCTGCTACAGGCGCAGGACAGCATCGCGGGCGAATACGGCGCCCGGGTCCACATCCACGTCACCGATCTCTCGCGGACCGAGAACACGCTGGCCCTCGCACGAGCCTGCCAGAACGTCGACATCCTGGTGAACAACGCGGCCGATTCCAGCCCCGGCCCACTCGACAAAATGAGCGATCAGGACTGGCGCAACAGCCTGGACATGAAGGTCTTCTCCTACGTGACGCTGACCCGCGAGCTATACGCCAGCATGAAACAACGCGGCGGCGGAGTGATCATCAACGACATCGGCAACTCCGGCGAAAACTGGGATGCCAACTACATTATCGGTACCACCGGCAATGCCGCCATGATGGCCTTCACGCGGGGCGTGGGCGGCTGGAGCCTGGACGACGGCATCCGCGTGGTCGGCGTGAATCCCGGTCCGGTCGCGACCGATCGCATGGTCAAGATGATGAAGCGCCGCGCCCTGGACTGGTATGGCGACGAAAACCGCTGGGAAGAGCTGTACGACAAGTACCCGGCCAAGCGTGCCGCCCAGGCTGACGAAGTCGCCGACCTGATCGTCTGGCTCGCCTCGGACCGCGCGGCCTATATCACCGGCACCATCGTCACCATCGACGGCGGCATCGCCTCGCGCCGCTCCATCATCTAGGGGTTCCCTCCATGAGCAACGCTGAAGAACGCAACGCTTATTTCGACAGGCTGTGCAATACCCCGGGATTGATGTGGCTGGGCCAGAACACCAATCACTTCGATCCCCACCCTTCATTGCGCGACGCCATCATCCAGGCCTTCGACGAGGGCGAATACCATGCCTACGCGCCGCCGCTGGGATTCGAGACGCTCAGGGCTCTCATCGGCCAGGATGTCGGCCTGCCCGACGCCTCGGTGATGGTGACCGATGGCGCCGTGGAAGCGCTGTACAACGTGTGCAGCCATGTCTGCGAGGCAGGCAAGGATTTCGTCACGACCAATCCCAGCTGGTCATGGCCCATGCAGTTCGCCGCGCGCCACGGCTGCAAGGTGGTGGAGTTGCCGATCTACGATCCCGCGCAGCAATACAAGCTGACGCCTGAACAACTGCGCGACGCCGTCAACGAGAACACCGGAGTCATCTATCTGGTCGATCCCAACAATCCCCTGGGCACCTGCCACACGGCAGCGGAGATCCGCGAGTTCGCCGCCATCGCCCGCTCGGTCGGCGCGTATCTGATCCACGACATCACCTACTTTCATTTCGCTGATCATCACACCCCCGCCTATCGGTTCTATCCCGAAAAGACCATCCTCACTTACAGCTTTTCCAAATGGCTGGGCCTGGCGGGCATGCGGCTGGGCGCCGTAATCGCCAATGCCGGCCTGATCGAGCGCTTCGCCTCAGCGCCGCCGAACAACTTGGGCAGCAACGTGCTGTCCCAGCGCGCTGCCATCGCCGGCCTGCGCAACAAGGCGCAGTGGTTTCCCGAGATCAATCGCCGTCAACGGCGCAACCAGGCCGAGGTGCTGCGGGCGGCGCAGGCGGTGCCAGGCCTGTCCATCCCCGTCTACCCCTCGCAGGCCAATCTGCTCGTGATGGAAACGGTGGACGCCGGCGTGACGCCCGAGGCGCTCGTGGCCGCATATCAGGAACACGGCGTCATGATCCGCCAGGGCAGCTACCACACGAAGCGTTTCGGGCATCGCTTCGTCAAGATCAGCCTGACCGTGCCGGAAAAATGGGCCGATCGCTTCTGCGAACTGCTGCCGGCCATGGTCGAACGCGCGCGCGCCATTGACGTACCCGCCAATCAATACTGAGGAATGCCATGTCCTATCTGACTACGCAGGACGGCGTCAGGCTCTTCCATGAAGAGGCCGGCCAGGGCACGCCTATCGTCTTCGTCCATGAGTTTGGCGGCGACGCGCGCAGCTGGGAACCCCAGATGCGGCATTTCAGCCGCCGCCACCGCTGCATCGTCTTCAGTGCGCGCGGCTATCCGCCGTCCGACGTGCCCGACGATCTCGAGCACTATTCGCAGGCCATCGCGACGCGCGACATTCTGGACGTGCTCGATCATCTGGCCATCGAGCGCGCGCATATCGTGGGCCTGTCCATGGGAGGCTTCGCCACGCTGCACTTCGGCCTGAGCCATCCGGACAGGGCCCTGTCCCTGGTGGTGGCCGGCGCCGGCTACGGCGCTGAAAAGGCGTACGAGACATACTTTCGCGACGTCTCGCTGGAAGTGGCCCGGCAGTTCGAAGCCCAGGGAGCCCCCGCGTTCGCCCAGACCTATGCACTGGCAGCCTCGCGCATCGCCTTCCAGCTGAAAGACCCGCGCGGCTGGCAGGAGTTCGCGGCCAGGCTGGGCGAGCACTCCGCGCGGGGCTCCGCCATGACCATGCGCGGCGTACAAGCGCGCAGGCCCTCGCTCTACGACCTCGAAGACCGCTTGCGGCGGATGGAGGTACCCCTGCTGGTCATGGCGGGAGACGAAGACGATCATTGCCTGCAGCCCGGCCTGTTCCTGAAGCGAGTCGTCCCGGCCAGCGGCCTGGCCATCCTGCCCAAGTCCGGCCACACGCTCAACCTGGAAGAACCCGCGCTGTTCAACCTGCTGGTCGCGGACTTCATCGCCACGGTCGAACAGGGCCGGTGGCTGCCGCGCGATCCCCGCGCGATCCCCGCCGAAATCATGAAAACATCATGAGCGTCTGCCCTGCCCAGCCCGCCAGCGGCTTCGTGAATGAAGACAGGTTGTCGCGACGACTGACGGCCATGGCCGCCATCGGCGCCACCGCCCAAGGCGGCGTCAATCGCCAGGCGCTTACGCGCGAAGACGCATTGGCGCAGCGGCTGCTGATCGAATGGGGCGCCGAACTCGGCTTGTCGCCCTGCACCGATCCGGCCGGCAATCTGTTCCTGCGGCTGCCCGGCCTGGATGCCGATGCGGCTCCGGTGCTATCGGGCTCTCATCTGGACAGCCAGCCCACCGGCGGCAAGCTGGACGGCGTCTACGGCGTGCTGGCGGCCCTGGAAGCCGTCCAGGCCATTGTCGCCACCGGCGTGACGCCCCATCGCCCGATAGAGATCGTCGCCTGGATGAACGAGGAAGGCTCCCGCTACGCACCCGGCATGATGGGGTCGGCCGCCTTCACGGGTGCCCGTCCACTGCCGGCGATCCTTGCTGTGACCGATGCCGCGGGCATTAGCGTGGCGCAAGCCCTGGCCGACGTGCGCCGCCTGCTGCCGGAAATACCGCAGCGCAAGCTGGGGCTTCCTGTTGCCGCCTACGTGGAGGCGCACATCGAGCAAGGCCCTGAGCTGGAACAACATGGAGACACGATCGGCGTGGTGACCGGCATCCAGGGCAAGCGGACCTTCCGCGTCCAGGTCCTGGGCGCGGCGGCCCATGCCGGCACCTCGCGACGGGCTGAACGCAAGGACGCCATGCTCGCGGCCACCGGCATGATTCAAGCGCTGGCCCACGCCTTGCACGATCCAGAGGACATCGTGAAATTCACGGTGGGCCGATACCTGGCCAGCCCGAATGCGCCTTCCGTTGTCGCCAGCGAGGTCGTGTTCTCCATCGACCTGCGGCATCCGGACAGCACCCGGCTCAAAGCCCTGGGCGACCAGATCGCGCCGATCTGCCAGGCAAGCGCCGCGCCCTGCGACGTCCATGTCGAGGAATTGTCGCGAGCCGATTCGCTGGAATTCCCTCCGGCCATGCGGGACCGCGTCCGGCGGGCGGCGGCGCGCCTGGGACTGCGCCATCGGGACATCCTGTCCACGGCGGGCCACGATGCCAGATACCTGCACCCGCACAGTCCCAGCGCGATGATATTCGTCCCCTCGCATCTGGGCCTGACCCACTGCGAAACCGAATACACCGCGCCCGCCGACCTCGCCGCCGGCGCGCGCGTGCTGGCGGACGTGCTGAACGAACTGGCGAACCCGGGCTGAATCCCGCCGGCTGGCTACAGCGCCTTGCCGCAGGCCACGCCCGAGGCCCAGGCCCACTGGAAGTTGTAGCCGCCCAGCCAGCCGGTCACGTCCACGGCCTCGCCGATGAAGTACAGGCCGGGCACGGTGCGCGCCTGCATGGACTTCTGGTCCAGCCCGCGCGTATCCACGCCGCCGCGCATGACCTCGGCCTTCTTGTAGCCGGCCGTGCCGCTGGGCGTCAGCGTCCATTGATGAATGTCCTGGGCCAACCCGCGCAGCGTCTTGTCCGGCGCATCGGCCAGTCTCAAGGCCGCCAGTCCGGGCTTGCCGCCCTGCTCCGCCAGCGCCAGCCAGGCGTCGGCCAGCCGCTTGGGCCACAGCCCGGCCAGCACCGTGTGCAGCTGCTGCCGGTTGCCGGACTTGGCATCCAGCAGCTCGGCGGCCAGGTCACGGCCCGGCGCCAGGTCCACCACGATGGGCTCGCCCGGCTTCCAATAGCTGGAAATCTGCAAAATCGCCGGCCCCGACAGCCCGCGATGCGTGAACAGCAGGTCTTCGAGGAATTCGCCGCGCGCCTTGCCCTGCCCCGTGGACAGGCTCACTTCCAGCGCCACGCCGGACAGCGCCGACAAAGGCTGCCATTGCGCCGCGTCGAAGGTCAGCGGCACCAGCGCGGGCCGTGGCTCGACGATTTTCAGGCCGAACTGGCGCGCGATCTTCAGGCCGAAATCGGTGGCGCCCAGCTGCGGGATCGCCATGCCGCCGGTCGCCACGACCAGCTTGGCCGCACGGATGAGGCCCTGGCTGGTGCGCAGCTCGAAGCCCTGCTCGCCGTGGGCGATCTCGGCCACCGAACAGCCCATGCGCCAGGCCACCCGGCCTTCGTCGCACTCGGCGCGCAGCAGCCCGATGATGGATTCGCTGGAATCGTCGCAGAACAGCTGGCCGCGATGCTTCTCGTGCCAGGACACGCGATGGCGCTTGAGCAGCGCCAGGAAATCCTGCGGCGTATAGCCCGCCAGCGCCGAGCGGCAGAAGTGCGGGTTCTCGGACAGGAAGTTGGCGGGGCCGACGCCGAGATTGGTGAAATTGCAGCGGCCCCCGCCGGAAATGCGGATTTTCTCGGCCAGGCGCTCGGCGTGGTCCACCAGGACCACGCGCAGGCCCCGCTGGCCAGCCACCGCGGCGCACATCATGCCCGCGGCGCCGGCGCCCAGCACGGCAACGTCAAACAACATCGGAGCTCCGGATCCTTGCGGGATCACTCTTCCTTCAGGCAGTCGACGTAGTAGCGCTTCTCGCCGTCCTCGCCCACTTCGTCGGCCAGGCCGTGGATGTAGGTCTCGAAGCCCGGGAAGCGCTCGTTGAACTCGCGCGCGAACTGCAGGTACTGCACGATGGTGCGGTTGAAGCGCTCGCCCGGGATCAGCAGCGGAATGCCCGGCGGGTACGGCGTCAGCAGCACGCCGGTGACGCGGCCTTCCAGCTTGTCGATGTCGACGCGCTCGACCTCGCGGTGCGCCATGCGGGCGAAGGCGTCGGACGGCTTGAGCGCCGGCACCATGTCGCTCAGGTACATCTCGGTGGTCAGGCGGGCCACGTCGCGCTCGCGATAGGCCTCGTGGATCTGCTGGCACAGGTCGCGCAGGCCCATGCGCTCGTAGCGGCGATGCACCTTGCAGAAGTCAGGCAGGATGCGCCACAGCGGCTGGTTGCGGTCGTAGTCGTCCTTGAACTGCTGCAGCGCGGTCAGCAGCGTGTTCCAGCGACCCTTGGTGATGCCGATGGTGAACAGGATGAAGAACGAATACAGGCCGGTCTTCTCGACCACCACACCGTGCTCGGTCAGGTACTTGGACACCAGCGCGGCCGGGATGCCGGTCTCGCCGAAGCTGCCGGACATGTCCAGGCCCGGGGTGATGATCGTGGCCTTGATCGGGTCCAGCATGTTGAAGCCTTCGGCCAGGTCGCCGAAGCCGTGCCAATGCTCGTTGGACTCCAGGATCCATTCATCGCGGTTGCCGATGCCTTCGGACACCAGGCGGTTCGGGCCCCAGACCTTGAACCACCAGTCGTTCTTGCCGAATTCGGATTCCACCTTGCGCATGGCGCGGCGGAAGTCCATGGCTTCGCGGATGCTTTCCTCGACCAGCGCGGTGCCTCCGGGTGGCTCCATCATGGCGGCGGCCACGTCGCAGGACGCGATGATCGCGTACTGCGGCGACGTGGACGTGTGCATCAGGTACGCCTCGTTGAACACGTTGCGATCCAGCTTGCGGGTCTCGGACTCCTGCACGATGATCTGCGAGGCCTGCGAAATGCCGGCCAGCAGCTTGTGCGTGGAGTGCGTGGCGAACACCATCGCGTCCTTGCTGCGCGGGCGGTCCTGGCCGATGGCGTGCATGTCCTGGTAGAACTCGTGGAACGCCGCGTGCGGCAGCCAGGCTTCGTCGAAGTGCAGCGTGTCGACGTGGCTGCCGAGCTGTTCCTTGATCATTTCGACGTTGTAGATCACGCCGTCGTAGGTGCTTTGCGTCAGCGTCAGGATGCGTGGGTTCTTGTTGACGGCCTCGCGCGCGAAGGGATTGGCCTCGATCTTCTTGCGGATGTTGTCCGGGTGGAATTCTTCCAGCGGGATCGGGCCGATGATGCCCAGGTGATTGCGCGTCGGGCGCAGGAACACCGGGATCGCGCCCGTCATGGTGATGGCGTGCAGGATCGACTTGTGGCAGTTGCGGTCCACCACGACCACGTCGCCGGCGGCGACGTTGGCGTGCCACACCACCTTGTTCGAAGTGGACGTGCCGTTGGTCACGAAGTAGCAGTGGTCGGCGTGGAAGATGCGCGCGGCGTTCAGCTCGGACTCGGCCACCGGGCCGGTGTGGTCCAGCAGCTGACCCAGTTCATCCACGGCGTTGCAGACGTCGGCGCGCAGCATGTTCTCGCCGAAGAACTGGTGGAACATCTGGCCCACGGGGCTCTTCAGGAAGGCCACGCCGCCGGAGTGGCCGGGGCAGTGCCAGGAATACGAGCCGTCCTGCGCGTACTTCACCAGCTCGCGGAAGAACGGCGGCGGCAGGCTGTCCACGTAGCTGCGCGCTTCGCGGATGATGTGGCGCGCCACGAACTCGGGCGTGTCCTCGAACATGTGGATGAAGCCGTGCAGCTCGCGCAGGATGTCGTTCGGGATGTGCTCGGACGTGCGCGTCTCGCCGTACAGGTAGATCGGGATGTCGGCGTTGCGAAAGCGCAGCTCGCCGATGAAGGCGCGCAGGTTCTTGATCGCGCTGGCCACGTCCTCGGGCGAGTCCACGTCGAACTCTTCATCGTCGATCGACAGGATGAAGGCGCTGGCGCGGCTCTGCTGCTGCGCGAAGGAACTCAGGTCGCCATAGCTGGTCACCCCGATCACCTCGACGCCCTCGGCCTCGATCGCGGCGGACAGGGCACGGATACCAAGACCGGACGCGTTCTCGGAACGGTAGTCCTCGTCGATGATGAAAATGGGGAAGCGGAATTTCATGCAGGCGCTCCTGGGGCAAGGCAAACGGACGCGTATAAGGGACGCGAGTGTACTGCGGTAAATAAACCGCCTGGGGATAGGCGGCGCGTAAGCCCGCCGGGGTGCGGGAATGGCCGAATTGTAGGGCGCTTTTTCTTTCAGTCCCAAGGCAATCCGCCCCGGGGCGCTCGCAGCCGCCCGCGGGTGTTGCGCATATGCCCCGCCGGGCGCGCCAGCGGCGTCGCGGCAGGCCGCCGCGACGGCGGGAAAACGGGGATCTAGCGCAGCGTCAGGGCCTCGCCGGCATGCAGGGCCGCGATGAAACGTTCGAAGTAAGGCGGGATAGCCTCGGCCTGCCCGTAACGGATGCGTCGCTCGACCTTGGCGATGGCGGCCAGGCAGACCTGGGCGCCGGACTCGCCGCAGACCAGCACCACCGGGTCCTCGTCGTCGCAGACTTCGTACAACCCGCCGTGCTCGCGCCGCGCCACCTCGTACAGGTAGGCGGCCGCGCCCACGGTCTGCATCGGCGTCAGGGCCAGCGCGCCGACGTGGGCGGCCTCGAGCGCGGCATCCAGCGCATGGATGCTGCCCGGCGTGTAGTCCAGCCCGACGCCGTCCGGGCCGGCGGCCTGTACGAAGTCCTGGGCGGCGGCGGCCACCCGCGCCACGAACTCCGCCTGGACTTCGTCGCGCCTGGCTTCATGGTTTGTCTTGAGGAAACCGAACATCGAGGGCTCCTTGGAGAAAACCGCTAGCGGCGTTGAAAACTATTATAGGCAAGCGTCCCCCTATACTGGATTGCCGCGCCGCAAGGCGTGCCCATTTCCCAACACCCCGCCATGCCCGATCCGCTGATACGACGATTGAAGCCCACCGACGCCGCACCCTTGCGCCAGTTGCGCCTGGACGCCTTGCGCGAAACGCCTGAAGCGTTCGGATCGAGTTACGAAGAGGAACATACGCTCACGCTGGACGACATCCGCGCCTGGGTCGCCACCGACATCGAGAACGCCATGTTCGGCGTGTTCATCGACGGCGCGCTGGCCGGCATGACCGGCGTCGGCCGGCAGCACAGATTGAAGATGCGCCACAAGGCGCAGATCTGGAGCGTGTACGTGGCGCCGGCCGCGCGCGGGCGCGGACTGGCGCGCCGGCTGATGCTGGCCGCCATCGACCACGCCGGCGGCATGCGCGGCGTGCGCCAGCTGCAGCTGAGCGTAACGGCCGGCAATCTTGCCGCGCGCGCGCTGTACGAGAGCCTGGGCTTCGCGGAGTACGGCGTCGAGCCGGAAGGGCTGTGCGTGAACGGCGTGATGCACGACGAAAGACTGATGACGCTGCGCCTGGCCGGCGACTGAGCGCCCTGCGGCGGCACACGCCGCTGGCGGCCTGCCGCAACTTCCCGCCCCCTGGAGCCGACGCTGCGTGGCGCCGTTTCAGCCCGAGTTGGCGCGCCGGCGCGCGCCGTAGGAACACACCTGGTTGCGGCCACCGTCCTTGGCCTTGTAAAGCGCCTGGTCGGCCGCCTTGATGACCGCCTCGGGCGCGCGCAACGCGTCGCCGCGCTCGGCCACGCCGATGCTGACCGTCACGCGCAACGGCCGCGTGTTGCGTCCGCCGCGGGCGCCACGGCGGCGCAAGCCCGCCTGGTCCGTCCGAGGACGGGCCGGCTTGTCGCGCAGGCGCATCTGGTAGGCCTCGATGGCGCGCCGCACGGCTTCCAGGTGCGGCATGCTTTCCGCCGCGGTCTTGCCGGGAAACACCAGCGTGAACTCCTCGCCGCCATAGCGGTAGGCATGGCCGCCGCCGGACACGCGGCGCAGTTGCGCCGCGACCATGCGCAGCACCTGGTCGCCCACGTCGTGGCCATGGGTATCGTTGAAGGCCTTGAAATGATCCACGTCCGCCATCGCCAGCGTATAGACCCGGCCCATGCGTTGCAGCTTTTCGTTGAGCGCGCGCCGGCCCGGCAGCCCGGTCAGCTCATCGCGGAACGCCATGTGGAACCCTTCATGGGCCAGCGAAATGGATAGCGAGGTCAGCGCGGCGGCCGACATCAGCGCCAGCTCGATCGGATGCTGTGCGCCGCGCGGCAGGGCCCAGGCCATGCAGACGAAGCCCAGCCACTGGCCGGCCTGCTGCGGACGGCCATAGCGCAACAGCAGCAGGGTCAGCGTCAGGCCGGTCGCCAGCAGCGCGGCCAGCGCCTCGACCGGAACGCCCAGGCGCGCCAGCGCGCCTTGCACGGCCAGCGTGCTGAAGAAGTCCGCCGTGCCTTCCTTGCCCGCCAGCGCGATGGCGGCCGCGCCCGAGGCCATCAGGCCCAGCCGCGCGGCCAGGTCCAGCAGCACGCTGGAGCGCTCGGCCCACAAGGCATTGATGGTGTAGGCCAGCGCCCACCAGGCCAGCGCCGGCCCCAGCGCCCACGGCGCCTGCTCCGCCAGAGCCGGCCAGGCCGCCGCGGCGACCAGCACGCTGAGCATCAGCGCCATGGTCTGCGAACGCTGGTACATCAGGCAGATGGCGATGCCGATCAGCGCCATCACCCAGGGCACGTAGGGGACGATCAGCGCCAGGGCGGGCGGCCAGTCCTGCCAAAGCAGCAGCCCCGCCGCCGCCGCCACCGGCAGCGCAGGATAGAACAACAGGGGCAGCCAGGGGATATGGGGGTAACGCACGATAGGGCCTTGCTCACGCTTGCTGAAATGACGTCGCCATATCGGCAAACACATATTTCACTTTACGGTCATCCCCAGAGGTTCTTTAGCGCCGCGCGACCGGCGACCGCCGTGCTATGTTGGCTGTCCCTGCCCGCGCCACCGCCCCCATGAGACTCCTGATCAATATCGACGTGCCCGACCTGGAGCGCGCCATCGGCTTCTACGAACAGGCTTTCGGGCTGACCCTTACGCGCCGCCTGGGGCCGGCGGTGGCGGAAATGTCCGGCGCCCAGGCTCCCATCTATCTGCTGGAGAAGGCCGCCGGCACGCCGGCGGCGGGCGCGGCGCGCCAGCCGCGGGATTACGCCCGGCACTGGACGCCGGTGCACCTGGACGTGGTGGTGGACGACGTGGACGCGGCCGTGACGCGGGCCGTCGCGGCCGGCGCCCGGCTCGAAGACCCGGCCGCCACGCATGCCTGGGGCCGCATCGCCCACCTGAGCGACCCGTTCGGCCATGGCATCTGCCTGCTGCAGTTCCTGGGCCGGGGCTACGACGAACTGGCCGAACCGGCGCTGCGCTACCCGGCCGTGTCCGAAGCCGATTTCGAGGACCTGCTGGCATTGCGCATCGCCGCCATGCGCGAAAGCCTGGAGCGGCTGGGCCGTTTCGACCCCGAGCGCGGGGGGGGGGGGGGGGGGGGGGGGGGGGGGGGGGGGGGGGGGCGGGGCGGGG
>NZ_JBICCO010000102.1:0-23346 GCF_043119405.1 Achromobacter sp. 413638 | reverse complement strand
TCCAGAAAGGGTGGAGAGGCTTTTCAAGCCCCTCTACCCTTTTTGCTGTAAAAGTAGTATGATTTCGGGTTCCGCAAGTCAACTGTGCGAAAGCACGGCAAAACAAGCGGGGTCTGATCAGAAAGTGATCAGTAGTAGTTCAGTCGTAGCGCCAATGTAGTGCCAACAGCGCCACCGCTAGCTGTGCGAAGCAGTGCCGAGCACGAGTAGTGTTTTAGGGGTATAGCTCAATTGGCAGAGCGTCGGTCTCCAAAACCGAAGGTTGTAGGTTCGATTCCTACTGCCCCTGCCACCGCCAGGATAAACCCGCGGGAGATCATCGCGAGTTACGCATTCAGGCGGCTCGCGTCGCAATATGTCTAATACCAGCGTTGAAACTGTTACCAGTACCGCCGACCGGGTCAAGCTCGGGCTGGCGGTTCTTGTCGTTATTGCTGGCATCGTCGGGTTCTCCGTGCTCAGCGCGCAACCCATGCCTGCACGTATCGGCGTGTTCGTCGGCAGCCTCGTGATCGCTTTCGCGATCGCCTGGTTCAGCGAGCCGGGCCGCCGCACCTTGAGCTTCGCCAGCGAGTCCTACAACGAAGTCAAGCGCGTGTCCTGGCCCACCCGCAAGGAAACGACCCAGATGACGGGCATCGTTTTCGCGTTCGTGGCGATCATGGGCATTTTCATGTGGGTGCTCGACAAGGGCATCGAATGGATTCTCTACGGCCTGTTGCTGGGCTGGAAATAAGGACGGCGAATGAGTAAGCGTTGGTATGTCGTCCATGTGTACTCTGGCATGGAAAAGAGTGTGCACAAGGCCCTGAACGAGCGCATCGAGCGCGCGGGCCTGCAGACGTCTTTCGGCCGCATCCTTGTGCCCTCCGAGGAAGTCGTCGAGGTCAAGGGTGGTCAGAAGTCGATCACCGAGCGCCGCATTTTCCCCGGTTACGTCCTGGTTGAAATGGACCTGACCGACGAAACGTGGCACCTGGTCAAGAATACGAACCGCGTCACCGGCTTTTTGGGTGGCTCGGGCAATCGTCCGACCCCGATTTCCGAGAAGGAAGTCGAAAAGATCCTCTCCCAGATGGAAGAGGGCGTCGAGAAACCGCGTCCCAAGATCCTCTTCGAGGTGGGCGAGATGGTTCGGGTCAAGGAAGGTCCGTTTGCGGACTTCAACGGCAACGTCGAAGAAGTCAACTACGAAAAGAGCAAGGTGCGCGTGTCGGTCACCATTTTTGGTCGCGCCACGCCCGTCGAACTCGATTTCAGCCAGGTCGAAAAGACCTGACATCAACCCCCGGGGAGCCTCGGTCCGTCTGGTCCGGGGCGATATAACCCGCAAGGAGCATAAGCATGGCGAAGAAGATCGTCGGCTTTATCAAGCTGCAAGTGCCGGCTGGTAAGGCTAACCCCTCCCCCCCGATTGGCCCGGCCCTGGGTCAGCGTGGCCTGAACATCATGGAATTCTGCAAGGCGTTCAACGCCAAGACCCAAGGCATGGAGCCGGGTCTGCCGATCCCCGTGGTGATCACCGCCTTCGCGGACAAGAGCTTCACCTTCATCATGAAGACCCCGCCTGCGACGGTCCTCATCAAGAAGGCCGCCGGCGTGCAAAAGGGCTCGTCCAAGCCGCATACCGACAAGGTCGGCACGCTGACCCGCGCCCAGGCTGAAGAAATCGCCAAGGCCAAGGGTCCGGACCTGACCGCCGCCGATCTGGACGCCGCTGTCCGCACGATCGCTGGCAGCGCCCGCAGCATGGGCATCACGGTTGAGGGGATCTAATCATGGCAAAACTGTCCAAGCGCGCCGCCGCTATCGCTCAGAAGATCGACCGCAGCAAGCTGTACCCGGTCGCCGAAGCCCTGGCCCTGGTCAAGGAAACCGCTGTCGCCAAGTTCAATGAATCGATTGACGTGGCCGTGCAGCTCGGCATCGACCCGAAGAAGTCGGACCAACTGGTTCGCGGTTCGGTCGTGCTGCCCGCCGGCACCGGCAAGTCGGTCCGCGTCGCCGTGTTCGCCCAAGGCGACAAGGCTGAAGCCGCCAAGGCCGCTGGCGCCGACATCGTCGGTCTGGACGACCTGGCCGACCAGATCAAGGCCGGTCAAATGGACTTCGACGTGGTCATCGCCTCGCCCGACACGATGCGTGTCGTCGGCGCCCTGGGTCAGATCCTGGGCCCGCGCGGCCTGATGCCGAACCCGAAGGTCGGCACCGTGACCCCGGACGTCGCCACCGCCGTCAAGAACGCAAAGGCTGGCCAGGTGCAGTACCGCACCGACAAGGCCGGCATCATCCACGCCACGATCGGCCGCGCGTCGTTCAACGTGGATCAGCTGCAAACCAACCTGGCCGCTCTGGTCGACGCCCTGCAAAAGGCTCGTCCCGCAGCTGCCAAGGGCATTTACCTGCGCAAGCTGGCCGTCTCGTCCACGATGGGCGGCGGTGCGCGCGTGGAAATCGCCTCGCTGTCGGCCTAAGCCGACGGCTGTAACGTACTTTGGGCCGCATCCGGATCCTTCCGGATGCTGCTGTCAAAGACCGCTGGAGCAGGGTGGTGAACCGGATAGTCCGCAAGGGCCCTCCAACCCGCCTCCCCGCTTAATCCCGGAGCTTGCCTAGTCCGGATCCAGCGTAGACGGCGTCCCCAGGAAGATTTCTTTATTCGAAGAACTCGACCAGGCGCCGCATTCGGTTGACGTGCAAGGCATCTGCCCCAAGCGTCTTTTGATGGAGTGTTCAAACCGTGAGTCTCAATCGTCAAGAGAAAGCGGTGGTGATCGAGGAAGTCTCGGCGGAAGTCGCCAAGGCCCAATCGATCGTTATCGCCGAGTACCGTGGTCTGGACGTCGCCTCTGTCACCGTACTGCGCAAAACTGCGCGTGAATCGGGCGTGTATCTGCGTGTTCTGAAGAACTCGCTGGCCCGTCGTGCTGTTGCCGGCACGGCTTTCGAGCCGTTGTCCGAACAACTGACCGGTCCGCTGATCTATGGCATCAGCGCCGACCCGGTTACGGCGGCCAAGGTCCTCGCAGGTTTCGCGAAAAGCAACGACAAGCTGGTCATCAAGGCGGGCGCTCTGCCCAACAACTTGCTGAACCAAGAAGGCGTGAAGGCCCTGGCCACCATGCCCTCGCGCGAAGAGTTGCTGTCGAAGCTGCTGGGCACCATGCAAGCCCCCATCGCGCAATTCGTGCGTACGCTCAACGAAGTTCCGACCAAGTTCGCCCGTGGCCTCGCCGCCGTGCGCGACCAGAAGGCCGCGGCTTAATTGCCCGTCCTTTCCGGAATTCGCTGAACGACCGAGCGACACCCAAACCCTGGCATTACCCAATATCTGGAGTTCTGAAAAATGGCACTTAACAAAGCTGAAATCCTTGACGCCATCGCTGGCATGACCGTGCTCGAACTGTCCGAGCTGATCAAGGAAATGGAAGAGAAGTTCGGCGTGTCGGCTGCTGCCGCCGCTGTGGCCGTGGCCGCCCCGGCCGCTGGTGGCGCCGCCGCCGCTGCTGAAGAGCAGACCGAGTTCACCGTTGTGCTGGCTGAAGCCGGCGCCAACAAGGTGAGCGTCATCAAGGCCGTGCGCGAGCTGACCGGCCTGGGTCTGAAGGAAGCCAAGGACCTGGTCGACGGCGCTCCGAAGCCCGTCAAGGAAGGCGTTGCCAAGGCTGACGCCGAAGCCGCCAAGAAGAAGCTGGAAGAAGCTGGCGCCAAGGTCGAAGTCAAGTAAGACCTTGCGTCATCTGCCCGGGGACAGCGCAGTTCGCAGTCCCCGGGCTTTTGCGTTTCCAGGAAACCCCTACTGGGGGCAGGCCCTTCGCAGTGGGGTTTCCTGGAGTCGTATCACCTGGGGCCGTGGTTGACGGCCCATGCAACCTCGAGTCGGAGTGCTCATGCCTTACTCGTACACCGAAAAAAAGCGCATCCGCAAAAGCTTCGCCAAGCGTGAAGACGTTCAAAACGTTCCTTTCCTGCTGGCGACTCAGCTTCAATCCTACCTAACTTTCCTGCAGGCGGATACCGCCCCGTCCGAACGCGTAGCCGACGGTTTGCAGGCGGCGTTCACGTCGATTTTCCCGATCGTTAGTCACAACGGTATGGCGCGCTTGGAGTTCGTGAGCTATGTGCTCGGCGAACCGGTGTTCGATGTCAAGGAATGTCAGCAACGTGGCCTGACCTATGCGTCGCCCCTGCGCGCGAAGGTGCGCCTGGTGCTGCTCGACCGCGAGGTCAGCAAGCCCACGGTCAAGGAAGTCAAGGAACAGGAAGTCTACATGGGCGAGATTCCGCTCATGACCGGCACCGGTTCCTTCGTCATCAACGGCACCGAGCGCGTCATCGTGTCGCAGCTGCACCGCTCGCCCGGCGTGTTCTTCGAGCACGACCGCGGCAAGACCCACAGCTCCGGCAAGCTCCTGTTCTCGGCCCGCGTGATTCCTTACCGCGGTTCGTGGCTGGACTTCGAATTCGACCCGAAGGACGTGCTGTTCTTCCGCGTCGACCGTCGCCGCAAGATGCCCGTCACGATCCTGTGCAAGGCCATCGGCATGACGCCGGAAACCATCCTGGCCAACTTCTTCGACTTCGATAATTTCGAGCTGAAGAGCGAAGGCGCGATGATGGAATTCGTGCCCGAGCGCTGGAAGGGCGAAATGGCCCGTTTCGACATCTCGGACCGCTCCGGCAAGGTCATCGTCGAAAAGGACAAGCGCATCAACACCAAGCACCTGCGCGATCTGGCTGCCGGCGGCATCCAGCGCATCTCGGTGCCTGAAGAGTTCCTGTACGGCCGCGTGCTGGCCAAGAACATCGTTGACGCGGACACCGGCGAGGTCATCGCCAACGCCAACGACGAGATCACGGAAAGCGTGCTGGCCGCCCTGCGCGCCGCCAACGTGCACGACATCCAGACGCTCTACACGAACGACCTGGATCGCGGTCCCTACATCTCGCAGACCCTGCGCACCGACGAAACCGCCGACCAGATGGCCGCGCGCGTGGCGATCTACCGCATGATGCGCCCCGGCGAGCCGCCCACCGAGGAAGCCGTCGAGGCCCTGTTCCAGCGCCTGTTCTACAGCGAAGAGACGTACGACCTGTCGCGCGTCGGCCGCATGAAGGTCAACAGCCGTCTGGGCCGTGGCGAGGACATCACCGGTCCGATGACGCTGACCAACGAAGACATCCTTGAAACCATCAAGGTGCTGGTCGAGTTGCGTAACGGCCGTGGCCAGATCGATGACATCGATCACCTGGGCAACCGCCGCGTGCGTTGCGTGGGCGAACTGGCCGAGAACCAGTTCCGCGCCGGCCTGGTGCGCGTCGAGCGCGCCGTCAAGGAACGTCTGGGCCAGGCCGAGACCGAAAACCTGATGCCGCACGACCTGATCAACTCCAAGCCGATTTCGGCCGCCATCAAGGAGTTCTTCGGTTCGAGCCAGCTGTCGCAGTTCATGGACCAGACCAACCCGCTGTCGGAAATCACGCACAAGCGTCGCGTTTCCGCACTGGGCCCGGGCGGTCTGACCCGCGAGCGCGCCGGCTTCGAAGTCCGCGACGTGCACCCGACCCACTACGGCCGCGTCTGCCCGATCGAAACGCCGGAAGGCCCGAACATCGGCCTGATCAACTCCATGGCGCTGTACGCTCGCCTGAACGAGTACGGATTCCTGGAAACGCCTTACCGCAAGATCATCGACGGCAAGGTCAGCGACCAGATCGACTACCTGTCGGCCATCGAGGAAAGCCACTACGTCATCGCGCAGGCCAACGCCGCGCTGGACGAAGACGGCCGTTTCGTCGACGACCTGGTGGCCTGCCGCGAAGCGGGCGAAACCATGCTGACCGCGCCGGCCAACGTGCACTACATGGACGTGGCCCCGTCGCAGATCGTGTCGGTCGCCGCCTCGCTGATTCCGTTCCTGGAGCACGACGACGCGAACCGCGCGCTGATGGGCGCCAACATGCAACGTCAGGCCGTGCCTTGCCTGCGTCCGGAAAAGCCGGTCGTGGGCACGGGCATCGAGCGCACCGTGGCCGTTGACTCGGGCACCACCGTGCAGGCCCTGCGCGGCGGCCTGGTCGACCACGTCGACGCCGAACGCGTGGTTATCCGCGTGAACGACGATGAAAACGTGGCCGGCGAAGTCGGCGTGGACATCTACAACCTGATCAAGTACACGCGTTCCAACCAGAACACGAACATCAACCAGCGTCCCATCGTCAAGCGCGGCGATCGCGTCGCCAAGGGTGACGTGCTGGCCGACGGCGCGTCGACGGACCTGGGCGAACTCGCCCTGGGCCAGAACATGCTGATCGCGTTCATGCCCTGGAACGGCTACAACTTCGAAGACTCGATCCTGATCTCCGAAAAGGTTGTGGCCGATGACCGCTACACCTCGGTGCACATCGAGGAACTGACGGTCGTCGCCCGTGACACCAAGCTCGGACCGGAAGAAATCACGCGCGACATCAGCAACCTGGCCGAAACCCAGCTGAACCGCCTGGACGATTCGGGCATCTGCTACATCGGCGCCGAAGTCAGCGCCGACGACGTGCTGGTCGGCAAGGTCACGCCCAAGGGCGAGACCCAGCTGACGCCGGAAGAAAAGCTGCTGCGCGCCATCTTCGGTGAAAAGGCGTCCGACGTTAAGGACACCTCGCTGCGCGTGCCCTCGGGCATGACCGGCACCGTCATCGACGTGCAGGTGTTCACCCGCGAAGGCATCGTGCGCGACAAGCGCGCCCAGTCCATCATCGACGATGAACTGCGCCGCTACCGCCAGGACCTGAACGACCAGCTGCGCATCGTCGAGAACGACCAGTTCGACCGTATCGAGAAGCTGCTGGTCGGCAAGACCGTCAACGGCGGCCCGCGCAAGCTGGCCAAGGGCGCCACGATCACCAAGGCCTACCTGGCTGATCTGGACCGCTGGCAGTGGTTCGACATCCGCCTGGCCGACGAGCCGCACGCCGTCGTGCTGGAGCAGGCCAAGGAATCGCTGGAGCAGAAGCGTCACCAGTTCGACCTGGCTTTCGAAGAAAAGCGCAAGAAGCTGACGCAAGGCGACGAGCTGCCCCCGGGCGTGCTCAAGATGATCAAGGTCTACCTGGCCGTGAAGCGCCGCCTGCAGCCTGGCGACAAGATGGCCGGCCGTCACGGCAACAAGGGCGTGGTCTCGCGCATCACCCCGGTCGAGGACATGCCGCACATGGCTGACGGCACCCCCGCCGACATCGTTCTGAACCCGCTGGGCGTGCCCTCGCGGATGAACGTGGGCCAGGTGCTGGAAGTGCACTTGGGCTGGGCCGCCAAGGGCGTGGGTCATCGCATCGCCGACATGCTGCGCGACGAGCGCACCGCGCAGGTCAAGAACGTCCGCGCTTACCTGGACAAGGTCTACAACACGACCGGTTCGGGCGCGCGCATCGACGAGCTGACCGACGACGAAGTCATGGAAATGGCGCAGAACCTCAAGAACGGCGTGCCGTTCGCGACGCCCGTGTTCGACGGCGCGACCGAAGAGGAAATCACGACGATGCTCGAGCTGGCCTATCCGGACGACGTCGCCAAGCGCATGCAGCTGACCCCGTCGCGCACGCAGGCCTGGCTGTTCGACGGCCGCACCGGCGAGAAATTCGAGCGCCCGGTGACCGTCGGCTACATGCACTACCTGAAGCTGCACCACTTGGTCGACGACAAGATGCACGCGCGTTCCACGGGTCCGTACTCGCTGGTCACGCAGCAGCCTCTGGGCGGCAAGGCGCAGTTCGGCGGCCAGCGTTTCGGGGAAATGGAAGTGTGGGCACTGGAAGCCTACGGCGCGTCCTACACCCTGCAGGAAATGCTGACGGTGAAGTCCGACGACATCACCGGCCGCACCAAGGTATACGAAAACATCGTCAAGGGCGATCACGTCATCGACGCCGGCATGCCGGAATCGTTCAACGTGCTGGTCAAGGAAATCCGCTCGTTGGCCCTGGACATGGATTTGGAGCGTAACTAATGAAAGCGCTACTCGACCTCTTTAAGCAAGTCTCGCAAGACGAGCAATTCGATGCCATCAAGATCGGCATCGCCTCGCCGGAGAAGATCCGTTCGTGGTCCTACGGCGAAGTCCGCAAGCCCGAGACGATCAACTACCGCACCTTCAAGCCCGAGCGCGACGGTCTGTTCTGCTCGAAGATCTTCGGCCCGATCAAGGACTACGAGTGCTTGTGCGGCAAGTACAAGCGCCTGAAGCACCGCGGCGTGATCTGCGAGAAGTGCGGCGTTGAAGTGACCGTCGCCAAGGTGCGCCGCGAGCGCATGGGCCACATCGAGCTGGCCAGCCCGGTCGCGCACATCTGGTTCCTGAAGAGCCTGCCCTCGCGTCTGGGCATGGTGCTCGACATGACCCTGCGCGACATCGAACGCGTGCTGTACTTCGAAGCCTGGTGCGTGATCGAACCCGGCATGACCCCGCTCAAGCGCGGTCAGATCATGTCCGACGACGACTTCCTCGCCAAGACCGAGGAATACGGTGACGACTTCCGCGCGCTGATGGGCGCCGAAGCCGTGCGCGAACTGCTGCGCACCATCGACATCGACCGCGAAGTGGAAACGCTGCGCGGCGAACTGAAGGCCACCAGCTCGGAAGCCAAGATCAAGAAGATCTCCAAGCGCCTGAAGGTGCTGGAAGGCTTCCAGAAGTCCGGCATCAAGGCCGAGTGGATGGTCATGGAAGTGCTGCCCGTGCTGCCGCCGGACCTGCGTCCGCTGGTGCCGCTGGACGGCGGCCGCTTCGCGACCTCCGACCTGAACGACCTGTACCGCCGCGTCATCAACCGCAACAACCGTCTGAAGCGCCTGCTGGAGCTGAAGGCCCCTGAAATCATCCTGCGCAACGAAAAGCGCATGCTGCAGGAAGCCGTCGACTCGCTGCTGGACAACGGCCGCCGTGGCAAGGCCATGACGGGCGCCAACAAGCGCCAGCTCAAGTCCCTGGCCGACATGATCAAGGGCAAGAGCGGTCGTTTCCGTCAGAACCTGCTGGGCAAGCGCGTCGACTACTCGGGCCGTTCGGTCATCGTGGTGGGTCCGCAGCTCAAGCTGCATCAGTGCGGCCTGCCCAAGCTGATGGCCCTGGAACTGTTCAAGCCGTTCATCTTCAATCGCCTGGAGATGATGGGCCTGGCCACGACCATCAAGGCCGCCAAGAAGCTGGTGGAAAGCCAGGAGCCGGTGGTCTGGGACATCCTGGAAGAAGTCATCCGCGAACACCCGGTCATGCTGAACCGTGCGCCCACGCTGCACCGTTTGGGCATCCAGGCGTTCGAACCGGTCCTGATCGAAGGCAAGGCCATCCAGCTGCACCCGCTGGTCTGCGCGGCGTTCAACGCCGACTTCGACGGTGACCAGATGGCCGTGCACGTGCCGCTGTCGCTGGAAGCCCAGCTCGAAGCGCGCACGCTGATGCTGGCCTCGAACAACGTGCTGTTCCCCGCCAACGGCGAACCGTCGATCGTGCCGTCCCAGGACATCGTGCTGGGTCTGTACTACACGACCCGCGAGCGCATCAACGGCAAGGGCGAAGGCATCTTCTTCACCGACGTCGCTGAAGTGCAGCGCGCCTACGACAACGGCGAAGTGGAACTGCAGACGCGCATCACCGTGCGCCTGAAGGAACACGAGCGCGACGAAGCGGGCGAATGGCAGCCGGTGATCCGCCGTCACGAGACGACGGTCGGCCGCGCGCTGCTGTCCGAGATCCTGCCGAAGGGCTTGCCCTTCACGGTGCTGAACAAGGCGCTGAAGAAAAAGGAAATCTCGCGCCTGATCAACCAGTCGTTCCGCCGTTGCGGCCTGCGCGACACGGTGATCTTCGCCGACAAGCTGATGCAGTCGGGCTTCCGCCTGGCCACGCGCGGCGGCATCTCGATCGCCATGGGCGATATGCTGATCCCGTCGGCCAAGGAAAGCATCCTGGCCGAAGCCAGCCGCGAAGTGAAGGAAATCGACAAGCAGTACTCGTCGGGTCTGGTCACGTCCCAGGAACGCTACAACAACGTGGTGGACATCTGGGGCAAGGCCGGCGACAAGGTCGGCAAGGCGATGATGGAACAGCTGGCCACCGAGCCCGTGACCAACCGTCACGGCGAGGAAGTGCGCCAGGAATCGTTCAACTCGATCTACATGATGGCCGACTCGGGCGCCCGTGGTTCGGCCGCCCAGATCCGCCAGCTGGCCGGCATGCGCGGCCTGATGGCCAAGCCGGACGGCTCCATTATCGAGACGCCCATCACGGCGAACTTCCGTGAAGGCCTGAACGTGCTGCAGTACTTCATTTCGACCCACGGCGCGCGTAAGGGTCTGGCTGATACGGCACTGAAGACCGCGAACTCGGGCTACCTGACCCGTCGTCTGGTCGACGTGACGCAGGACCTGGTCATCACCGAAGACGATTGCGGCACCTCGCAAGGCTACGCCATGAAGGCGCTGGTCGAAGGCGGTGAAGTGATCGAGCCGCTGCGCGACCGCATCCTGGGTCGCGTTGCCGCCATCGACATCGTCAACCCGGACACGCAGGAAACGGCCATCGAGGCCGGCACCCTGCTGGACGAAGACATGGTCGACACCATCGACCGCCTGGGCGTGGACGAAGTCAAGGTCCGCACGCCGCTGACCTGCGAAACGCGTCACGGCCTGTGCGCGCACTGCTACGGTCGCGACCTCGGCCGCGGCTCGCCGGTCAACCAGGGCGAAGCGGTTGGCGTCATCGCCGCCCAGTCCATCGGTGAACCGGGCACGCAGCTGACGATGCGTACGTTCCACATCGGCGGCGCGGCGTCGCGTTCGGCCCTGGCCAGCGCGGTGGAAACCAAGTCTGCCGGTACCGTCGGCTTTGCCAGCACGATGCGCTACGTCACCAACGCCAAGGGCGAACGCGTGGCGATCTCGCGCTCGGGCGAACTGGCGATCTTCGACGACAACGGTCGTGAGCGCGAACGCCACAAGATCCCGTACGGCGCGACCGTGCTGGTGGGCGATGGCGAAGCCGTCAAGGCTGGCGCCCGCCTGGCGACCTGGGACCCGCTGACCCGTCCGATCGTGTCGGAATACGGCGGCGCCGTGCGCTTCGAGAACATCGAGGAAGGCGTTACCGTCGCCAAGCAGGTGGACGAAGTCACCGGCCTGTCGACGCTGGTCGTCATCACGCCCAAGACGCGCGGCGGCAAGATCGTCATGCGTCCGCAGATCAAGCTGGTCAACGAGAACGGCGACGACGTCAAGATCGCCGGCACCGATCACTCGGTGAACATCTCGTTCCCGGTGGGCGCGCTGATCACCGTGCGCGACACGCAGCAAGTGGCGGTCGGTGAAGTGCTGGCGCGTATTCCGCAGGAATCGCAGAAGACCCGCGACATTACCGGGGGTCTGCCGCGCGTGGCCGAGCTGTTCGAAGCCCGTTCGCCGAAGGACGCCGGCATGCTGGCCGACGTCACCGGCACGGTCTCGTTCGGCAAGGACACCAAGGGCAAGCAGCGCCTGGTCATCACCGACCTGGAAGGCGTCAGCCACGAGTTCCTGATTCCGAAGGAAAAGCAGGTGCTGGTGCACGACGGCCAGGTGGTGAACAAGGGCGAAATGATCGTGGACGGCCCGGCCGATCCCCACGACATCCTGCGCCTGCAGGGCATCGAGAAGCTGGCAACCTACATCGTCGACGAAGTGCAGGACGTTTACCGTCTGCAGGGCGTGAAGATCAACGACAAGCACATCGAAGTGATTGTTCGTCAGATGCTGCGTCGTGTGAACATCGTCGATGCGGGCGATACCGAGTTCATCCCGGGCGAGCAGGTCGAGCGCTCCGAGCTGCTGAACGAGAACGACCGCGTCGAGGCTGAGGGCAAGCGTCCGGCTTCGTACGACAACGTGCTGCTGGGCATCACCAAGGCCTCGCTGTCGACCGACTCGTTCATCTCGGCCGCTTCGTTCCAGGAAACCACCCGGGTCCTGACCGAGGCCGCCATCATGGGCAAGCGCGACGACCTGCGCGGCTTGAAGGAAAACGTCATCGTCGGCCGTTTGATCCCGGCCGGTACCGGTCTGGCGTACCACCATGCCCGCAGGGACAAGGAAGCGCTGGAGGCCGCGGAACGCGAAGCCGCTCGCCAGCTGGCCAACCCGTTCGAGGACGCGCCGGTCACGGTGGGTTCCGATGCGGACGCCCCTGTCGCCGATCTGGGCGCCGAGGACGCCGCCGAATAAGCGGAGCCTTCGGACAACTCCCCGCGCGCAGTCCGGCGCGGGGAGGCCGGAAACAAGAAAGGCCGCCGATGCGAATCGGCGGCCTTTCTGTTTTTCCGCGCGGGCTCCGGCCTGGACGGGATTCGCGGGGCGCGGGCCTTAGCGTCCGGCCTGCTCCCGGGCGCGCTGGAAGGCCGGTCCCCAGGCCGGGTGGCCTGCTTCATTGGGTGCCAGCTCGAACGAGGGGTCCAGGGCCAGGATGCGGGCGAAGCTGTCCACGCACAGCTGGGTGTAGCGCGTGACGCAATAGCTGAAGGCCTGGAGCTTGTAGGCCTCGACGCGCACCGCCCGGGTGGAGCCGGCCAGCTCGTCCGACTTCGCCACCTGGCGCACCACTTCGCCGTAGTGGCCGGCGGCGTACTGGTCGCGTACTTGTTGCAATTGTTCCAGCGCCTGGGGCGTGGCGGGCGTTTCGGGCAGCGCGCGTTGCATGCCGGCGCAACCGGCAAGCATGGTGACAGCGCCGGCCAGCGCGGCGAAGGAGCGGATTTTCATGGGCATGCGCAGAATTGGTGAGGATTGGCGATGGCGCTATCGTGCCACAGCCTGATGCGGTCGGACATTTTCGGCAATGTCCTTGTGTTGCAGATTCGATAATATTCGGGCTAATAACCGTCATTCCCGGGTACGCACGTCCCGAGCACCGCCTTGAACATGTCATCATCCGCCGGCCTGTTGACGCCGCGTGGCCCTTTTTCCGGCGCCGCGCCATTGGCGTTGCGTCCCCTGAGCGCCATCGCCGCGACCGCGGCGGGAGGCGTGCCGGAGGCGCGCATCAAGCGCCTGCTGTCCGATCTGTTGCCGTCGCTGATGTCCTTGCATGCGCAGGGCGAGATCTGTGGCGACATCTCGCTGGATACCGTCGGCATGGACGAGGGCGCCCGCGCCCACCTCTTGCCTGAGCTGGTGGTGGCCCGCTCGCGCCGCAACTCCCTGCCGCCCGCGCCCGGATTCTCGCCGATCGAACTGTATGCCGACACGGCTCAGTGGCCGCGCGGGCCCTGGACCGACGTGTATGGGCTGTGCGCGGTGATGCACTCGCTGGTCACCGGCCTGCGTCCGCCGCCCGCGCCCGAACGGCGCGTCGACGACCCCTACGAACCCTTGGCCCAGCTGGGCCTGTCCAAGTACAGCCAGGGGTTCCTGCGCGTCATCGACGAGGGCCTGTCCATGCAGCCGGCCGAGCGGCCGCAGTCGCTGGCGGATCTGGCGGGCAGGCTGGGCATGGTGGTCTACGCAGATGCCGTGCCCGCGTCCCCGGGCGCGGCCGGCGCCTCGCAGCAGGCCTCGCCGCCGGTTGGCGGCGCGCATCTGCGCCAGCCGGCTGCGAAGCGCGGCAAGCCGGTATGGATCGGCCTGTTGCTGGCGCTGGTCATCGTGGGTGGCACCTTTGGCTGGTTCCAGTCCGGCCGCGCGCCCAATGCGCTGATCACCAGCTCCGAGCTGATGCCGCCGAACCCGCCCATGGTCCGACCGGAGGCGCCGGCGCAGCCGTCCGCGCCGCAAGCCGAGCCGCAAGTGGCGCGCGCCGAGCCGCCGGGGCTGCAGCCTGCGCAGCAGACGATGCCCGTGCTCGTCGCGGAGTTCAAGCCGCCGGCCGTCGCGGATGCCGCGCCGCCTTCAACGGAGGCCCTGATCGGCGCGGCCCGTTCCCTGGACAACAGCGCCTTCCAGGCCGAGCCGGCGGTGCCGGCGCAGCCGCAGGAGGAACCCAAGCCCCGGCCCATCGCGACGCCCGTGACGGTGCGGCTGGACATCAGGCCCTGGGGCGAGGTCTGGGTCAACGGCGTCGCGCGTGGCATCAGTCCGCCGGTGAAGGAGCTGCGCCTGATTCCCGGCAAATATCAGGTGGTGCTGCGCAATGCGGATCTGCCGCCATACCGCGGCACGCTGGAAATCAAGGCGGGCAAGCCCGCGGTGATTTCACACGTCTTCGAATAGCGCGGGGGCGCGTGGCTATTGGCCGTCGTGCTCCGGCGCCATCGGCAGCCGCAGGCTGAAGACCGAGCCCCGGCCCGGTTCACTGCTGACCTCCGCGGTGCCGCCGTGGCGTTGCGCCACCGTGCGCACGAAGGCCAGGCCCAGGCCGGCGCCGCCCACGTCCTTGCGCGTATCGGCGGCCACGCGAGAAAACGGTTCGAACAGGCTGTCCAGGTCCTGCGCGGCGATGCCCCGGCCCTGGTCGCGCACGCTGATGCGCCAATAGCCGTCGTCTTCCTCTATGCCGCAATCGATGCGGGTATCGGCCGGGCTGTACTTGATCGCGTTGTCGATCAGGTTGCACAGCGCCCGCATCAGCAGCGTCTGGTCGCCCAGCGCATAGGCCACGGGCAGGTCAGGCTGCGTCGCCAGCGCGATGTTCTTTTTCTGGGCGGCGGCCCAGAACTCGTCCACGCCATCCTGCAGCAGGCTGCCCAGGTCCAGCTCGACCGGACGGATGGCCATCGATTCCGCACGGGTCAGGTGCACGAAATCGTCCACCAGGTTCAGCGTGCGGCGCGCCAGCATGGCGATACGCCGCAGGGTATCGTCCTGGCTGTCGCGCGCGTCCGCTTCGTGATGCATGTCGATCAACGCCAGGATCGAGCTTTGCGGCGCGCGCATGTCGTGCGACACGAAACGCAGCGTTTCCTCGCGCTGGCGCTCGGCCTGGCGGATGCTGGAGATGTCGGTGAGCGTGGCCACCGTGCCGGCAAATTGGCCTTCCGCCGTGTGGATGGGCGCGCACTTGAGGATCAGGTCGCGTCCCGCGCGATCGCGCACTTCCAGGTCGGCGCTCCAGGGCGAGGATTCGCGTTCCTGTCCGCTCAGCGCGTCGGCCAGGCGCTGGCGCGCGTCATCATCAGAAATCGTGCGTTCGAGCAGATGCGTGGCGGGATGGCCGACGCGCGGCGGGCGCATGCCCAGCCGCTGGAAATACATCACCGCGGCCTGATTGCGGAATTGCATGCGGCCTTGTTCGTCGAACACCAGGGTTGCGTCCGGCATGCCGTCCAGGCCGTCCGCCAGGAAGCGCCGCAGGTTGCGCACGCGGGCCAGGGCGCGGCTCAGTTCGCCGACGCGATGCTCGAGCGAGGCGCTGTGGCCGAAAGACTGCGCGCGGGCTTCGTTCAGCACCGGCGGGTACTCGCGCTGCAGACGGCGCAGCTCGTAGTCCATGTAGCGCAGCGCGGCCTCCTGGCTGCGCCAGCTCCACATCGGATAGCTGAGCGCGACGCCCAGCAGCGCCGCGCTGGGGGCGAACCACAGATTGGCCTGCGACAACAGCAGCAGCGATGCCGCCAGCACGGCGGCCAGCAGCGCGAGGCACACCAGCAGGGCGCGCTTGGGCGAAAGCCGCCACAAGGCCAGGCAGGCCAGCAGCGCCGGCAGCGCGGAGAACAGCGCGTTCAACCAGGGCGGCGGCGCCTGGTAGGCGATATCGTCGCGCGCCGCCTGCAGCACATTGGCCACGATTTCAACGCCCGACATGCCGCTCGTGTCATGGGACACCGGCGTCGGATAGGTGTCGCTCAGGCCGGTGGCCCAGGCGCCGACCAGCACATACTTGCCGCGTAGCGCGTCCGCCGGCAGGTCGCCGCGCAGCACGGACAGATAGGACACGGTGCGGGTATGGGCCGGCGGACCGGAATAGGGGATCAGGATGCCGCCGTCCGGTTGCGCGCGCTTGAGCAGGCGGCCGGCGACGTCGGATTCGCCGCCGATGCGCAGCAGCGTCAGGGCCAGATGGCGCCACCAGTCGCCGTCGTAGTGCACGCGCAGCACGCTTTCGCGCACCACGCCGTCGGCGTCGATGCGCGCGTTGATGAAGCCCAGCCCCGCCGCGGCCTGGGCCAGCGCCGGGATGGGCAGGCTCATGCTGCCCGGGTGGTCGAGTCGGTCCAGCACCACGGGCAGCACCGCGCGGCCGTTGCGGCGCAGGCTGTCGGCGAGAATCGCGTCGTCGTTCGGGTTGATCGTGTCGGGTTCCGCGAAGATCACGTCCAGGCCGACCGCCCGCGCACCCTGCAGGCGGTCGAGCAGGGCGGCATGGATGGCGCGGCGCCAGGGCCAGCGGCCCAGTGCGTCGATGGTGGCGTCATCGATCGCGACGATCAGGATGTCTGGCGATGCCGGGCGCGGCGTCATGACGACCGCGCGGTCATACAGGATCTGGTCGACGCGGCCCAGCCCGTTCAGCGCGCCCAGCAGAGCCGCCAGCGCGATCAGCGCCGCCGCCAGCCACAGTCCTGAGCGCGAGCTGCGGTCCTGCGGGTGGGCGGCGTCGGCCATGGCGCGGGGAAACTCAGTAATCAGTCAGCGTCACGAAGCCGCCCGTGCCGGTGGCCACGCCCAGGCCGAACGCGGTGGACAACTGGCTCATGCCTTCGAAGGTGGCGACGGCATCCTGTCCGTGCAGGCCCAGGTCGTCGACCGCGCGCACCGAGACATAGTAGGTGCCCGCGCCGGGGGCGCGAAAACGGATGTCGTTGCTGGCGAAAAGCGCGGAAGACACGGGCTGCGCGCCATCGGCGTCGCGCGATACGCGCACCAGATAGCTCTTGGCGCCGGGCACCGGCTCGAACGCGCTGGTCCATTGACCGCCGGCGCGCGTCGGCGCGGCCAGCTGCGGAGCCGGCAGCAGTTGGCGCAAACCGGCAACCGTGCCGTCCGCGCCGACCGCCGCGCCGAAGCCGCGGGCCACGGCCACGGGTTTGGCCGGCGTGGCGCCGGGGGCGTGCGGCTGCAGGCGCACGCTGCCTTCCAGGACTTCGCTATGCACGCCGCCGCTGCCGCTTTGCACGCGGAAGCGCGTGCCACGCACGCCCGTGACGGCGACCGGCGTGCGGATTTCGAAACGACCCACGCCCTGGCCCTCCGGGGCCACCGAGGATTCCACGCTGCCGCGCTGCACGCGCACCACCGAGTCGGTCAGGCCGGTGCCTTCGAATTGCCGCATGCGAGACAGTTCCACCGAGCCGTCCGCGGGCAGCGTGAGCTTGGAGCCGTCGGCCAGTTCCAGCGTCACGAAGCCATTGGGCGCGGTGACGACGGTGCTGCCTTCGGGCAGGCTGGCGCCCGGCGCAAGCGTCTTGCCGGCGGCGGAGGCCTGGCCGCTGACGTGCACGACGCGCGCTTTTGCAGGCCGGACCGGAATCATGGACAGCGGGATGTGCAATTCCAGGCCGATCGGCAGCTGTTCGGGCGCGACGATCTTGTTCAGCGACTGCAGCGGATTCCAGTTGGCGGAATTGCGCGTGTACGTGTTGGCGATGTTGATCAGCGTATCGCCGGCGCGCACGCGGTAGATGAAGTCCTCTCCCAGCGAACCCGCGGGCTGGCCATGCGCGACGGCACCCAGCAACAGGCTGGAAAACAGGACAAGCGAAGCAAGGGCGCGGTGGCGGCGCATGGCGGGCGATTCTCCGGATGTGGCATGGGCTGGGGCGTTCACGGCGCGGGCTGGCCGTCGTCCTGGGCGCTGGTCAGCTCCAGGCGGTAACCCAGCGCATAGGACGAGGTCAGGCGCACGCCGTGTTCCGGCCGCAGCTGCAGCTTTTGCCGGATGTTGGACAGGTGCGTGTCCAGCGTGCGCGAGGTGGCCGGAATTTCCCTGTTCCACACGCATTCGGCCAGCACGTCGCGCGACATGAGCCGGCCCAGATTGCGAAAGAACAGCAGCGCGAGCTCGAATTCCTTGGGCGCCAGCGTGACGGCCTTGCCGTTTAGCGCGATGGTGCGGGCGGAGGGCTCGACGCGGTAGTTCGCCACGTCGAACGATTCGTCCGCGGGTTCGGCGATCTGGCTGCGGCGCAGCAGGGCGGCCACCCTGGCCAGCAATTCCAGGGGGCGCAATGGCTTGACGATGTAGTCATCGGCGCCGGCGCGCAGCCCTTCGACCAGGTCGTCCTCGCTGGAGCGGTTGGTCAGGAAAATGACCGGGATGCGCGGGCCGATATTGGCGCGCAGCCAGCGCACCACGTCGTCGCCGTCGATATCGGGCAGGTGCCAGTCCAGCAGTACCAGATCGAAGCTCTCGTTGCGCATGGCCGAGAGCAGGTCGCGGCTCTGCTGATAGCTGCTGCATGTATAGCCAGCAGCCGTCAGAACCTGCTGGATACGGCGTGCTTGGTCCAGGTCGTCTTCCAGCGACGCGATTTTCATAGGCGGCGTTGTGTCTCGCGGAGGGGGCTGCGCACGTACGCGTAGCGGCTTCCTGTTGCGGAGTGGGGAAATTTGTGTAAACGAATGATAACTCGGGCGGCGGATCCCTGACGAAGTCATGCCAACAACCGTCAAACTTTGCAAACTTGACGAATCTTGACTGGAGTTGTTGCGCAACAAGCCGCCACACTGTCTCAACTGCGTCGCCCGCCGCCAGGCATGACAAGCCGGCGGCGATGCGGGACTTGGGGTTGGGGTGGGATGGAAAATGAATCAACTGCGCATACTTATGATGTCGCCGGACGAGCAGGCTCGCACTGCTGCCGTTTCGGCGCTGCTGCAGGCTGGCATTTCGGCCCGCGGCTGTTCGACTTCTCTCGAACTGTTCGGCTTGTTGAATAGCGGCGTCCACGACGCCGTCGTACTCGATGTGGATGCCCTGGGCGAAATTGGCTACGCCCTGATCGCCCGGCTGCATGGCTCTTCGGCGCTGGGCATCATCGTGACCGGCAAGGCGCTTTCGCTGGATGACCGCTTGCGTTGCCTGCAAAGCGGCGCCGACGCCTGCCTGCCCGGCGCGCAGGATCCGCGCGAACTGGCCTGCATGCTGCTGGCGCTGGCGCGCCGCCTGCCCGTGGGACAGCCGGCCGCAGGCGCGGACGGCGCCGCCAGCGGGCAGTGGGAACTGCGCGACCAGGGCTGGACGCTGGTCGCGCCGTCGGGCACCGCCATCTCGCTGTCGGCCAACGAACGCCTGATCGTCCGCTCGCTGCTGGAAGTGGCGGGGAGGGCGGTCGGCCGCAATGAATTGGGCGATGAGCTGCGTGTCGAAGGCGGCGGCGCCCGCTCCAGCGGCTCGCGCAGCATCGACGTGATCGTCAGCCGCCTGCGGCGCAAGGCCGAGCTGGCCGGCGTGATGCTGCCCATCCGTACCGTGTACGGCAGCGGCTACCTGTTCGCCGACCAATAGGGTCCTTCGGCGGCGCGCGCCGCGCTCCTTGAGCCCGCCACGGGCGCGCTTCTTGCACGTAATGCGGCCCCATTTCCGATCAGCTACGCCGAATCGGCTGTCTTCTGCCGCCAACACGCCGCTGCGCTGCGCATATAAAGTTCTTTGACAGTGCAGCGCTTTCCAAGTTATGCTAAAGGGCTTACTGCTTTATTTGCGCGCAGAGTCCGTATGTTTTCGGGCGCGGAAAAAGGTGGAAAGGACAGGCATGGCTTGCTTCTTGCAGGTCGCCGCAGGGTCAGGAGGTGCGTCACGAGCCGTCCCGCCCCGCAGCCAGGTGTGTGTACAGGCATGCGATGCATGCTCATGTGATACATGCCGTGGCCGCCTCGCTTTCCGCAGTTTCCGGTACTGCGCGTTCCATGGTTTGCTGGCAGGCCCGCTCTTTTACGTATCTGACGTTAGAGGCGGTCTTGCGCGAGCCGCCTTCTCCGAGAGCATATCGCTCGAAGAGACGAGTACGTAAGTACTTACCAGTGGTACGTAAAAGGGATTTCAAAGGTCATGCCTACCATCAGCCAACTCGTGCGCAAGCCGCGCGAAGTCAGCATCATCAAGAGCAAGAGCCCCGCGCTCGAAAACTGCCCGCAACGCCGCGGCGTGTGCACCCGCGTGTACACCACCACCCCCAAGAAGCCGAACTCCGCTCTGCGTAAGGTCGCCAAGGTGCGTCTGACCAACGGTTACGAAGTCATTTCGTACATCGGCGGTGAAGGCCACAACCTGCAAGAGCACTCGGTCGTTCTGGTGCGTGGCGGTCGTGTGAAGGACTTGCCCGGTGTGCGTTATCACATCGTGCGCGGTTCCCTCGACCTGCAAGGCGTCAAGGACCGTAAGCAAGCCCGCTCGAAGTACGGCGCCAAGCGTCCGAAGAAGGCTTAATCGCTGTATCGCAGTACCCCGGCCGCGGATGTTCCGCAGACCGGAAAGTGTGCAGCTGCGCCAGTGGAAGCTGGAATAGTGTGCAGCACGTAAGGGGCCGTCACTGTAATGGGCGGCCATGGCCGTGTAATGAAACACGGTTCAACTGAACAGACACAAGGAAGCAACAATGCCCCGTCGTCGCGAAGTACCCAAGCGCGAGATTCTGCCCGATCCCAAGTTCGGCAGCGTCGAGCTCGCCAAGTTCATGAACGTCGTCATGCTGGACGGCAAGAAGGCCGTCGCCGAGCGCATCGTTTACGGTGCCCTCGAGCAAGTCGCCACCAAGACCGGCAAGGAGCCGATCGAGGTGTTCAGCACGGCGATCAACAACATCAAGCCGATCGTCGAAGTGAAGAGCCGCCGCGTTGGCGGTGCCAACTACCAAGTGCCGGTTGAAGTGCGCCCCGTGCGCCGCCTGGCCCTGGCTATGCGTTGGCTCCGTGAAGCCGCCAAGAAGCGTGGCGAGAAGTCGATGGATCTGCGTCTGGCTGGCGAACTGATCGATGCGTCCGAAGGTCGTGGCGCCGCGATGAAGAAGCGCGAAGACACGCACAAGATGGCCGAAGCCAACAAGGCTTTCAGCCATTTCCGCTGGTAATTTAAGGACTACCCACCATGGCCCGCAAAACCCCGATCGAGCGCTATCGCAACATTGGCATCTCTGCGCACATCGATGCAGGGAAAACCACCACGACCGAACGCATCCTGTTCTACACCGGCGTCAATCACAAGATTGGCGAAGTGCATGATGGCGCAGCCACCATGGACTGGATGGAGCAAGAGCAAGAGCGTGGCATCACCATTACGTCGGCTGCTACGACGGCGTTTTGGCGTGGCATGGCCAAGAACTACCCCGAACACCGCATCAACATCATCGACACCCCGGGACACGTGGACTTCACCATCGAGGTGGAACGTTCCATGCGCGTCCTGGACGGTGCCTGCATGGTCTACTGCGCGGTGGGCGGTGTTCAGCCTCAGTCCGAAACCGTGTGGCGCCAAGCCAACAAGTACGGCGTGCCGCGTCTGGCCTTCGTCAACAAGATGGACCGCACCGGCGCCAACTTCTTCAAGGTCTATGACCAGCTGAAGAACCGCCTGCGCGCCAATCCCGTGCCCATCGTGATCCCGATCGGCGCCGAAGACTCGTTCAAGGGCGTCATCGACCTGGTCAAGATGAAGGCCATCATCTGGGACGAAGCCAGCCAAGGCATCAAGTTCGACTACGAAGACATTCCGGCCGAGCTGCAAGGCGCTGCCGAAGAATGGCGCGAGAAGCTGGTCGAGGCCGCCGCCGAGTCGTCCGAGGAACTGATGAACAAGTACCTCGAGACCGGCGCGCTGGACGAAGCCGAGATCAACACGGCCATCCGTCAACGCACCATCGCCGGCGAAATCCAGCCGATGCTGTGCGGCACCGCCTTCAAGAACAAGGGCGTGCAGCGCATGCTCGACGCCGTCATCGACTACCTGCCGTCGCCCGTGGACATCCCCCCGGTCGAAGGCACCGATGACGACGGCAACGAAGTCAAGCGTCAAGCCGACGACGGCGAGAAGTTCTCCGCCCTGGCGTTCAAGCTGATGACCGACCCGTTCGTGGGTCAGCTGACCTTCGTGCGCGTTTACTCGGGCGTTCTGAAGTCGGGCGACACGGTCTACAACCCGATCAAGGGCAAGAAGGAACGTATCGGCCGCATCCTGCAGATGCACGCGAACAACCGCGAGGAAATCAAGGAAGTTCTGGCCGGCGACATCGCCGCCGTGGTGGGCCTGAAGGACGTGACGACCGGCGAAACGCTGTGCGACGTCGACTCGCACGTCACGCTGGAACGCATGGAATTCCCCGAGCCCGTGATCTCGCAGGCCGTGGAACCCAAGTCCAAGGCTGACCAGGAAAAGATGGGCCTGGCGCTGTCGCGCCTGGCGCAGGAAGATCCGTCGTTCCGCGTGCGCAGCGACGAAGAATCCGGCCAGACCATCATTTCGGGCATGGGCGAGCTGCACCTGGAAATCATCGTCGATCGCATGAAGCGCGAATTCGGCGTGGAAGCCAACGTCGGCAAGCCGCAGGTGGCCTACCGCGAAACGATCCGCAAGACCTGCGACGAAGTCGAAGGCAAGTTCGTCAAGCAGTCGGGCGGTCGCGGCCAGTACGGTCACGTGGTCCTGAAGGTCGAACCTCTGCCCCCGGGCGGCGGCTACGAGTTCGTGGACGCCATCAAGGGTGGCGTGGTGCCGCGCGAGTTCATCCCCGCGGTGGACAAGGGCATCCAGGAAACCCTGCCGTCGGGCATCCTGGCCGGTTACCCGGTCGTGGACGTCAAGGTCACGCTGTTCTTCGGCTCGTACCACGACGTGGACTCGAACGAAAACGCGTTCAAGATGGCCGGCTCGATGGGCTTCAAGGAAGGCATGCGCAAGGCCAGCCCCGTGCTGCTCGAGCCCATGATGGCCGTTGAAGTCGAAACGCCTGAAGACTACGCCGGTACCGTGATGGGCGATCTGTCCTCGCGTCGCGGCATGGTTCAGGGCATGGACGACATGGTTGGCGGCGGCAAGGTCATCAAGGCCGAAGTTCCGCTGGCCGAGATGTTCGGTTACGCCACGAACCTGCGTTCGCTGACGCAAGGTCGTGCCACGTACACGATGGAATTCAAGCATTACTCCGAGGCCCCCAAGAACGTCGCTGACGAAGTCATCGCCGCTCGGGCCAAGTAAATAACCCTCGCCGCGTCCGCCCAAAAGGCGGCGCGGCAAATATCGAAATTTCCTTGAAAGTCAAAGGATAGAGATCATGGCAAAAGGCAAGTTTGAACGTACCAAGCCGCACGTGAACGTCGGCACCATCGGCCACGTTGACCACGGCAAGACCACCCTGACCGCGGCCATCACGACGGTTCTGTCGACCAAGTTCGGCGGCGAAGCCAAGGGCTACGACCAGATCGATGCAGCTCCTGAAGAAAAGGCACGCGGCATCACCATT
>NZ_JBICCO010000101.1:0-23367 GCF_043119405.1 Achromobacter sp. 413638 | reverse complement strand
CGACGACCGCCGCCGCATTGAGCCGCAGCGCCTCCTTGACCACTTCGCGCGGATACACCGACGCACCGTCAATAGTGCCGTGGAACATCTCCCTGTATTCGATCAGACGATGGCGCGTATCCATGAACAGCACTACGAACACCTCATGCTCGAAGCTGGCCAACTTTGTACGCAAGTATTCCTTGACCGCCGCCGGCGAAGTGAACTCTGCTCCGCGCCGCATTTTCCGGTCAATGACCTGGCGCGCAGCTTCCAGAATGTCGTCGGCCGATGCCGGTAGATAGCGCCCGTGCGCGTCGCGCACCAGCAGACAGGAATCGAACGAGGGAAAGGACAGTTGCGACATGATCGTGCTCCGGTTGCTCGGGCGGAATTGCCCGGAACCGGCGGCAGCACGGCGCAGCGCAAGCAGTCAGGGGTCGCAGACGGCCGCCAGGACGCAAGCGCGCATGGCGCGCGCCGCCCTTGACGGCGAGAACGCCGTGATACGGTGAAGGGAACAGCAAGACCGCCCACACCCGCCCACTGCACAGAGTCGATTTTTGGCAAGCGGAGCGCGCAGGCCCGGATCAACGAGCCGGGACGGAGGCGTCAGTGATGGAAGCCCGACAGGGGCGAGACTCGCGCAGCGAAGCTCGATGCGCAGCACGACAGCGCGACGGCGGCACGCCGGGACGCCCGACTGCTTGGGACAGGACTACTCGTTGTCCGTCTTGCGCTGCTCGATTTGCAACTGCGCCCGTTGCGTTGCCTGTTGCAGCCGCTCCACCAGCACGCCCCTCGGCGGCAAGGCGGTCAGATACTCGGCAACGTGGATGCCGGACTTGTCCAGCTCCAGCAATTCGATCTGCTCGCGCTTCTTGCCGGTGCAAAGGATGATCCCGAGCGGCGAGGCTTCCTCCGGCTCCCGTTCGTGCTTGTCTAGCCACCGAAGGTAAAGCTCCATCTGCCCTTTGTAGGCCGCCTTGAAGTCACCTACCTTCAACTCCACCGCAACCAGCCGCCGCAGCTTGCGGTTGTAGAACAGAAGGTCAAGGTGGAAATCCTCGTCGTCGATCGGAATGCGCTTCTGCCGGGCGACGAATGAGAAGCCCGCGCCCAGCTCCAGCAGGAAGGACTCCATTTCACGGATGATCGCCGCTTCCAAGTCGCCTTCCTGCCAAGTGTCCCGCAGGCCCAGGAAGTCGAGGATGTACGGGTCGCGCATGACCAGGGCCGGCGACATGCGCTGCGCATCGCGCAGGGTCGCCAACTCCTGCGCTATGGTTTCTTCCGGCTTTTGGGAAAGCGCCGTGCGCTCGTACAGCATCGAGTCGATACGCTCGCGCAGCGTCCGCACGCTCCAGCGTTGGGTGCTGGCCATCTGTGCGTAGTAGTCCCGCTGGAGCGGGTCTTTCAGCGGCATCAGGGCGATGAAGTGCGTCCAGCTCAATTCTCGTATCAGTGATACGAGAATTCGCTCGTCGGGGAAGGTGGCGGCGAACTGCACCATGCGGCGCAAGTTCTGCTCTGCAAAGCTGCTGCCGTACTCCTCCACCAACTGCGCAGCCAAGGTGGGCAGAACTTCCTTGCCGTAGGCGCCCCGGCGCCTGTCCAAGACCTGCGTGTGGATGCGTTGGCCGATGCGCCAGTAGAGCATCGTAAGCTCGCTATTCACCGTCGAGGCGGCGCGCAAGCGCGCCGCCTCGATCAGTGCCCGAATGTCGCCCAGCAGCGCCGCGGGCGCTGCGAGCGATGCTGCTGATGGCCGGCGCCCGTTCATGCCACCGCCTCCGCAAGCTGCCGCGCGCCCGTGATGGCTTGGCGGCGGCTGGCCACCAGCTCGGCCGCCTCGCGCACCGGCTTGTCCTCGGTGTGGACGTAGTGCATGAACATCGCCACGGTCTTGTGGCCCGTCAGCTTCATTCCCACTTTGGTCGGCACACCGGAATTGGCAATGTCGGTGGTCGAGCGATGACGGATGCCGTGCGTGCCTACGTGCGGCACGCTGGCGGCCTTGAGCGTCCGGCACCAGCCGCCATAGTGCTCGCCAAAGGTCAGGTGCTTGGCCGGGTCGTTCGGCGACGGCAGGACGTAAGGGCAGCCTTCCAGACGCGGCGCCGTCGAAAGCAGCCGATAGGCTTCCTCGCTCATGGGCTTGGAAATGCCGCCAACCTTGCTGTCGGGCCACACCACGCGCCGGTTCTCGAAGTCCAGCCAGCTCCATTCGAGCGGGCAGATTTCGGAGCGCCGCGCCGCAAACTCGAATTGCAGCCGGATCGCCAACGGGATGACGTAGTTCTCCAGCCCCTCCGCCTCCAGTTTCTCCAACTGGCGGAAGATCCGCACCATTTCCTCGTCCACGATGAGCCGGGTTTCCTTGCCCGGCGGGTACATCGGGACGTGGCGGCACGGATTCGTGCCGTCCGGGCGGAAGCCCCAGACTTCGGCCAAGTTGAACATCTTGCGCAGCACGCCGAAGGTCTTGTTGGCCTCGGTCGGCTTGTAGGCCAGCTTTTCCATGAGCCCCGCAATGTCGGGCCGCTTCACGTCATGCACCTTCTTGCGGCCCAGCAGCGGGATGATGTTGCGGTCGATGACGCCCTGGTAGCCGTCCTGCGTGCTGACCTTGTTGCGCTTCTTGGAGTAGTCCTCCATGAACTTTTTGCACAACTCGGCCATCGTGGGCGCCTTGCGCGCCTCGGCCTTGGCACCGCCGGGATCACCACCCCGGCGAACCTCGGCCAGCCAGTCCTGCGCTTTGACCCGCGCCTGTTCGACGGTTAGCTCCCCGTAGAGTCCCAGCGAGGGCTTGCGGGGCTGGCCAGAGTTCGTGCGGTACTGGAGCATGAACACCCGGCGTCCCGTCGAGGTAATCTTGCAAAGGAAGCCGGGCACGACGGTATCCCGTAGTTCGATGTCCTTCGCCTGGGGTTGCGCCGACTCTACGGCGGTCTTGGTGAGCTTGATCTTTGCCATGATGACTCCTTGGAACGACCCGGATTCCAGGAGCCAGATAGGAGCGGCGCGAGGGAGAACCGGGTCAAGTTTCAGAAAGCACCGGCATATGATGGAAGCGCGTAAGCTATTGATAAACCTGCTGTATCGGGCTACGTCGCAGTCCAGCGAACTACCGGGCTGGAGTCATCGTGAAACAAAAAAAGGGGCCACCCGATGGGTGGCCCTAATTCCAGCTCTGCTCTGTCACTCAACAGTACTACATTACTGCGGTTTGCGCACCAGGCGCGCGCCTGAAAAGACTCAGGCGCTGCGACGGCTGCGGCTGGCAACCTTGGTGGCGGCATCGGCGGCATCCGAGGCAGCCTTGAAGGTCGCGTTGGCGGCGGCATTCAGGTTCGACTCGGCGACTTCGGCGGCCTGCTTGGCGGCCTTGGTCAGCGAATCGTAGGCGCTGGTCGCGGTGGCCAGCGAGGACTTGATCAGGGCGACGGCGCTTTCCGAGCCGGTCGGGGCGTTCTTCGAGAAGTGCTCGACGGCTTCGCTCAGCTGCTGCTGGCCTTCGGCGATCTGCTCTTCGGTCAGCTTGACCAGCTTGCCTTGCACGCCGGCGACGATGTCGTACACGTGCTTGCTGTAGGCCAGGGCCTTTTCGGCGCCCGGTTGCAGCAGGCCGGTGGCGAACGCGGCGGCTTCCTGCGGATCCTTGACTTCAGCGGCTTGCTGCGACTTCTGGGCGACTTCGTCCAGGGTGGCCTTGACGACCTTCAGGTTCAGCTCGACCAGCTTTTCGAAGCCGGAGAAAACGACGGCCTGGGCGGCGACGAAAGTATTGACGCTGGCCTTTTGGCGGTCCAGAACTTGTTGCGGAATGGCGCTCATAGAATGCTCCTAGGTGTTCAGCCGGAATACCCGGCAAATCAGGATGGTGTCTGCGACGAGATGGAACGTGCGCGGAAACTGGTACTACAAGCTACCGCCGGCGCGTTTGATGCACTGCACAATTGACATTCTAGAGACCGAAAAAAACTTGTCAAGCAAATTTTGTGCAACGCAACAACCATTTGCACTTTAACAGTGCACGCCTGTGTCCCGGTTTGATCCAGCACAAGCTTTTCCCATGACTCGGGAAATACCGGACATGACGGCGTATCAATTCTTTTCTACACTGTTTGCACGCTGATGACATACAGAACCCTACTAATAGTCAGCGACTTATAAAGAAATACGCAGCAAGAAAAAACCTGCAACGGAGACTCCATGACCCTCATCCCCCGCACGCTTTCGGCCCTGCTCGCGGCCGCTGCCATGGTTACGGCCGGCGCCGCCCAGGCGGAATATCCGGAACGCGCCATCAACATGGTGGTGCCTTTCGCCGCAGGCGGGCCGACGGACAACGTGGCGCGCTCGCTCGCCGAAGCCATGCGTCCGACGCTGGGCCAGACTGTCGTGGTCGAAAACAAGGGCGGGGCCGGTGGCACCATCGGCACCACCCAGGTGGCGCGCGCCCAGCCTGACGGCTACTCGGTGCTGCTGATGCACGCGGGCTTCTCGACCGCCCCCTCGCTGTACAAGAACCCCGGCTACGATCCTTACAAGAGCTTCGAGCCCATCGGCCTGGTGGTCGATGTGCCGATGACCATCATCGCCCGTTCCGACTTCCCGCCCAACAACATCCAGGAGCTGGCCGAGTACGTCAAAAAGAACAAGGACAAGGTCTCGCTGGCCAACGCCGGCATCGGCGCCGCCAGCCACCTGTGCGGCACCATGCTGGTCGAAGCCCTGGGCGTGCAACTGCTGACCATCCCCTATAAGGGCACGGCCCCGGCGATGAACGATCTGCTCGGCAAACAGGTGGATCTGCTCTGCGACCAGACCACCAACACCACCCAGCAGATCAATGCCGGCTCGGTCAAGGCCTACGCCGTCACCAGCCTGCAACGCGTGCCCACGCTGTCCAAGCTGCCCACCATGGACGAATCCGGCTTCAAGGGATTCGAGGTCGGCATCTGGCATGGCATGTGGGTGCCGAAGGGCACGCCCAAGCCCGTGGTCGACAAGCTCATCAAAAGCCTGCAGGCCGGCCTGGCCGACCCCAAGTTCCAGGACCGCATGAAGCAGCTGGGCGCCACGGTGCTGACCAGCGACGCCACCCCGCAGGCGCTGGACGCCAAGGTCAAGCAGCAGGTGCCGCAGTGGGCCGAGCTGTTCAAGAAGGCGGGCGTCGAGCAGCAGTAAGCCGCGTCACCCGCGAAAAGAAGGCCCCCTTTCGCAGGAAAGGGGGCTTTTTTGCAGGCCGCTGATTCGCGCCGGGGCAGACGCTCTTGAAGGCGCGGCAAGCCTGCCGCGTGCAGGCTCAGCCGCGCAATGTCTCGGCCTGCAGACTCAGTCCATTGGCGCCGCCCGAGACCGGCGGCTCATAGCCCAGCGCCTCTGAAATGCTGGCGGCGGTATCCACCAGCGACTTGATCCATTCATCCTGCAGGCGCTCGGCCGGCGCCGAGATCGATAGCCCCGCCACCAGCTTGCCGGTATCGTCGAAGATGCCGGCGGCGATGCAGCGCACGCCCAGCTCCAGTTCCTCGTTGTCGCGCGCGTAACCGTGGCGACGCACCAGGGCCAGTTCGCGCTCCAGGCGCTCCAGGTCGGTCAGGCTGTTGCGCGTGTGCCCGGCCAATCCGGTGCGCAGCGCGTAGGCGCGGACCTGGCGGGTGTCGCCGGTGGACAGGAACAGCTTGCCGGTGGACGTCAGGTGCAGCGGCGCGCGGCCGCCGATGGCGCGCACCACCTGCATGCCGGAACGCTCGCTCCAGGCCCGCTCGATGTAGACGATCTCGTCGCCCTGCTGCACCGACAGGTTGATGGTCTGGCCCGTGAGCTTGTGCAGCGAGCGCATCGCCGACACCGCCGCCTCGCGCACGTTGAGCCGTCCCTTGACCAGCGACCCCAGTTCCAGCAGGCGCATGCCCAGCTGGTACAGGCCGTTGTCCACCCGCTCGACGTAGCGGCCCACCACCAGGTCGTTGAGGATCCGGTGCGCCGTGGACGCGTGCAGCCCGGTCGTGGCCGACAGCTCTTTCAGCGTGACGGGGTCGGGCTGGGCGGCCAGCGCATCGAGCAGCCGCATGGCGCGGTCGATGACTTGTATGGCGATGGGATGGCTTGCGGCGCCGTCGCTATCGGCGTCCAGGGCGTTGCGGGGTGTCGGGAGACGGGACATAGGAAGGAGTTGGTGGCTTATGGCCGCGCCGCCGAAAGAGACCGGCCTTGCGGCAACGCAGCAAACAGTTCTTTCCCGTATTGTGAAATTTACCGGGGCATTTGGCAATGGGTTTTTTGAACTGAATAAAAAGGGTCGCCCCCTTTTTATTCAGCCCTTCGTCAAGCTCAGGCCGCGGCCGGCGGCTCCAGCTTGCCGCCCAGCCGCAAGACCTCGGCCCTGAGGAAAGCCAAGGCTTGCGCGGCGGCCTCGGGTTCGCCCTTCACGCCCAGGTCGATATGCGGCGCGCCGCCAGCCTCGCCCACGCTGGGCAGGCTGAACGCCCGTACACCCGGCCAGCGCGATTCGACGGTCTGCATCGCCGGCGTGATGCGAGACTCCGGCATGCGGAAAACCAGGAAGGAATGCTCGACATGGCTGCGCTGATGCTGCATCGCACGATAGCGCGTGTCCAGCGTCCATTCGAGCATGGGCCAGGCCATGACGGGAAAGCCCGGAACGAACGTGTGGTCGCGGATGAAGAAGCCGGGAATGCGGTTGTAGGGATTCGGCACGATCTCGCAGCCTTGCGGGAACACGCCCATCTGCAGGCGCTGCTGGTTCTCGGGCGTGCTCATGTCGGCCGTGCCCTGCCCCTTGGCCGCCATCTCGGCGGTGCGCAGCGCAATGGCTTCCTCCGCTTCGGGATGCAGCGCCAGCGGCAGGTCCAGCGCGGCCGCCGCCGCCTGGCGGGTATGGTCGTCCGGCGTGCCGCCGATGCCGCCGCAGGACAGCACCACATCGCCGGAGGCGAAGCTGCGTCGATAGGCGGCCGTCAGCGCATCGCGATCATCGGGCAGGAACTCCGCCCAGCCCAGCTGCATGCCACGCGCGGACAGCAGTTCGACGACTTTGGAGAAGTGCTTGTCCTGTCGGCGCCCCGACAGGATTTCGTCTCCGACGATGATCAGGCCAATACGGCGGGCGGCGGGTTCTGCGGCCATGTCCAGTTCCAGGTGTGAGGATCGAATGATGTGAAGATCGCGACGCCGCGCTCAGACGTCGATGACGCGCTCTTCGCGCAGGCGTTTGAGCGCCTCGAGCCCGTAGTGCGCATTGACCAGGGCCGAGAACACCGGCAGGATGATCCACGCCGGCGGCAGCAGGTTCAGCAGCGAACAAATCAGGCCGATGACCCAGAAACCGCCGTTGTGGCGCTGGATCAGCAAGCGGCGCTCGGCCGGGCTGGCATGCTCGACGATGGCGTCCACGCGCATCATGCGCGAGAACGCGAAGGCCCACCAGAAAACCGGCAGGATCAAGGCCATGGGCGGCACCAGCCACAGCGGCAGCGTCAGCAACCAGCCCGCGGCGAAGGCGGCCGACACCCACACGGCGTTCCAGACGCTGACCGCCGTGGAATGCCTGCCTTGCAAGGCGAGTCCGGCGTATTCCCGATGCCCCACGTGGCGCAGCACCAGCGGCATCACGAACACGGCGGCGATGGCCAGGCCCAGGATGCCGGAGACGGGCAGCAGGATGGCCGCGGCAACCACCGGAGCCAGGTAGATCTTCAGCGAGAACAGCCCCATCGCCACCAGCCACTCGTCGGTGCGGTTGACGAAGTCCCAGTGCGAGGCCTCCATGCGCAGCCAGTCCGTGAGCGGCGTCCAGAACAGCCAGAGCAGCAACAGGGCGCCGACCAGGGCGATCAGGAATGGCAGCAGCACCGCGAACAGCATGGTCGGATGGCACTGCGACACGAGCGCCCGCTTGAAGGCCAGTCCGACTCCAGCGGCGCTGCGGGAAAAGCGGCCAGGCTGAGGCGTGTCAAAGTCGGTGCGCAAGGCGGTCATGAGGCGGGCAAATGGTGATGAGCATCCCGGGTATGATAGGTCAAACCCGCCTAGCTTCGCTCGTATGCCCCTACTCGTTCCCGGTACCGATCTTGCCGCTCTGCGCACGCGCCTGGGCGCGGCGCCCGACACCTGGCTCATCGCCTGTTTCTGCGCCGCCTGGTGCGACACCTGCGAGCAGTACAAGCCCAAGCTGCTGGCACTGGCCGAGGCCATGCCCGAGCGCGTGTTCGCCTGGATCGATATCGAGGAGCACGCCGAACTGCTCGGCGACGAGGAAGTCGAGAACTTCCCCACCCTGCTGGTCCAGCTCGGCGACCGCGTGCTGTTCTACGGTCCGATGCTGCCGCACATCGGCCATCTCGAACGCCTGCTTGCCAGCCTGGACGCAGGCAGCGCCGCCATCACGACCGGCCTGCCCGACCTGCCAGCGCTGCTGACGGCCTGAACTGACGGCCTGAGACCCGCCACATGAAAAAGGCGCCCGCGAGGCGCCTTTTCTTGTGGCCAGCCCGATCAACCGCGCGGGTCGCAAGCTGAACCGGCTGACGGACGTCGGAATCCGCCGACGCCCCGCCTCAGGGCTTGCGGCTGCCGCCGAGCAGCACGGCGACCTGGCGCTTGGCGCCGTTCGACTTGACCGGCGCGTCCTTTTCGGGGGCGGGCGCGGCGGCCGACGGCTCGTAGGGCTTGAGGAAGAAATCGTCCACGGGCTGGCGCGGCGCGGAATACGACGAGCGGCGCTCGGATCCACGCTCGGACGAACGGCCGCGATCGCCACGTTCGCCACGATCGCGTCCTTCGCGACCCTCGCGCGGCGAGCCGCGCTCCTCGCCACGGCCATGGCTGCGGGCGATCAGGTCGGCGGGCACGTCCAGCGTGCCGCGCGGCACTTCGCGCTTGATCAGCTTCTCGATGTCGAGCAGGAAGCGCTCTTCTTCCGCCGTGAACAGCGCGATGGCTTCGCCCGACGCGCCCGCGCGGCCGGTACGGCCGATACGGTGCACGTAGTCTTCGGCGTTGTACGGCAGGTCGTAGTTGATGACGCAAGGCACGCCGGCCACGTCCAGGCCGCGCGCGGCCACGTCGGTGGCCACCAGCACTTCCAGATCGCCGGCCTTGAAGGCTTCCAGCGCCTTCATGCGGTCAGCCTGGGTCTTGTCGCCGTGGATGGATTCGGCCTTCACACCATCGCGTTCGAGCTGGCGGGCCAGGCGGGCGGTGCCGATCTTGGTGTTGGAGAACACGATGACCTGCTTCAGGCCGCGCGACTTCACCAGGTGCACCACGGCCGCGCGCTTGTTGTCGCCCGACATCTTGTAGGCGATCTGCGTGATGGTGTTGGCGGTGGCGTTGCGGGCGGCGACCTCGATCTCGACCGGCTGGTTCAGGTACGAGCGGCCCAGCTTGCGGATTTCGTTGCTGAAGGTGGCCGAGAACAGCAGGCCCTGGCGCTGCGTGGGCAGCAGGCGGATGATGCGCTCCAGGTCGGGCAGGAAGCCCATGTCCAGCATGCGATCGGCCTCGTCCAGCACCAGGATGCCGACCTGACCCAGGTTCACGTTCTTCTGTTCCACGTGATCCAGCAGGCGGCCCGGCGTGGCGACCAGGATTTCGCAGCCACGGCGCAGCGCTTCGCGCTGCGGACCGATGTCCACGCCGCCGAACACCACGGCCGAACGCAGCGGCGTCTGCTTGCTGTAGCGCTTGACGCTTTCGTACACCTGGTCCGCCAGTTCGCGCGTGGGCGTGAGGATCAGCGCGCGCACCGGGTGCCGCGCGGGCGAAGCGCTGGCGTTGGCCAGCGGCATCAGGCGGTGCAGGATGGGCACGGTGAACGCGGCGGTCTTGCCGGTGCCGGTTTGAGCGGCGCCCATGACGTCGCGCCCCTCGACCACGACCGGAATCGCTTGCGCCTGGATCGGCGTGGGCTTGGTGTAGCCGGTTTCGGCGATGGACTGCAGCAGCAGGGGATGCAGGCCGAAATCGGCAAACGAAGGCGCGGGGGCCTCGGCGGCGGGTGCTACGGATTGAGTGGAGTCAGTCATCAGGGTTAGGCAGATACCGGGACCAGTGAAAAAGAACAAAACGAGAGTGCATGGGCACTGCCGTGCATACGCATCGGGACAACCGGAACACGCGCCACGCTCGCGCGGCCACGCGCGAATTGCCGCGGCGCGCAAGGCGCCGCGAGCGATCCGCATCCTGCCTTGCAGGCCAGGCGGCGCATTCTGGTTTCGATACTTATGAGGGCAGTACCAGGCCCGGATTGCTGTGGATAACTCGAATTTTAGCGCAGCCGGCCCGGCGCACGCGCAAAGCAGGTCGCCGAATGCCCGGAGCGACTGGAAAACCGGCGCGGCGGGTAGCTCCGATCAGGCAAAATCGTCCACCTGATGGACAGTAAGCGACCAATCGGACGAATTCCGCTTCGGAGGACTCAGCCCGCCAGCCAGCGCAGCCCCCAAAGGACCAGCATGCCGACGATGATGACCAGCACCGCGCTGCGCGTGCGCAGGAACACCAGCACCGCCAGCACGCCCGCCACCAGCTTGTAATCGAACACCGGCCCCAGCCCTGCTTTCCAGGGCAGCAGGTCGGGCACCACGATGGCCGTCAAGGCGGCCGCCGGCGCATAGCGCAGGGCCCGCCGCACGTTGTCGGACAGCGGAACATAATCGCCGAACAGCATGAAGCCGGCGCGCGTGATCACGCTGCACACGGTCAGCAGCAGGATCGCGCAATAGACATAGATCTCGGAGGGCCAGAGCGTCATGTGCGCGCCTTGAAGAAACGTTCGGCCCACATGCCGGCGACCACGCCGGTGATCACGGCCGCTGCCAGGCCCAGCCGCAGCGGCAGGGTCTGCCCGACCCAGGCGACCAGTCCGGCCGCCAGCATCGACACCAGCATGGGCTTGGAATTGGCCAACGGCACGGTGATGGCCAGCAGCGCCAGCACGGCGGCGAAATCCAGCGACCAGGTCGCGGGCACCATGGTGCCCAGGTAAATGCCCACGATGGACGAGGTCTGCCACACCAGCCAGCCCGGCGCCACGGTGCCGATGAAGTACCAGAGCTGCTCGCGGGTGCCGCGTTCGGCCGCGTCGCCGAAACGCGGCATGAACAGCACGAAGCCCATGTCGGTGGTGAAGTAGCCCAGCCCCAGGCGCTTGGGCCAGGACAGGTGGCGGAAATAGGGCTGCAGCGCGGCGCCGAAAATGAGGAAGCGCAGGTTGACCACGCAGCCGGCGGCGAAGATCAGCCACAACGGCGCGCCGGTGGCGATAAGCGGCAGCGAGGTCAGCTGCGCCGAACCGGCGTACAGCAGCAGCGTCATGGCCAGGGCCATGGATTCGGTGAGGCCCGACTTGACCATGGCCACCCCGGTGACCAGGCCCCAGGTCGCGGTGGCGATCAGGGCCGGCACGATGGCCTGGACGCCGGCGCGGAAGGCGGCGACGCGTTCTTGCCGCACGAGGCGGGGATCTTCAGTTTGCGCTGAAGGAAGCGCTGGTTCAGAGGACAATGGCTGGCCCCTGGCGATTCGGACAGGACGACATGACTGCTCTAAGGGATGGAAAGCGGCGGCGGCCCGCCTGAAGTCGCGTCCGCGCGGCGGCGGATCCAGGCGCGAACGAGGCGTATTGTAACCTCGCTGCTTGATACAATGACGCACTTCCGCGAGCGCCGCTTGCGGCCTCCCGTCATCGCGCGGGACGCCCGCCGGCCCAAGTCGGAGCTATCGTGCGGCGCCGACCGCCGCGCGGCGTCAAAAGCGCTTCCGGGCGAAAACGGCGCGCACTAAGATGGGAGCAGACCATGTCGATGGCGGATCGTGACGGTTTCATCTGGTACGACGGCAAGCTGGTGCCGTGGCGTGACGCGACGACGCACGTCCTGACGCACTCCCTGCACTACGGCCTGTCGGTATTCGAGGGCGTGCGCGCCTACGACGGCGAGCTCGGCACGGCCATCTTCCGTCTGCAGGACCACACCCGGCGCCTGTTCAACTCGGCGCACATCTACCAGATCCCCATGCCCTTCGACCCGGACACGGTCAACGAGGCGCAGCGCCAGGTCGTGCGCGAGAACCAGCTCAAGTCCTGCTACCTGCGCCCCCTGGTCTTCTACGGCCCCGAGAAGATGGGCGTGTCGCCCAAGGGTGCCCGCGTGCACGTGGCCATCGCCGCCTGGCCCTGGGGCGCCTACCTGGGCGAGGAAGCGCTGTCCCAGGGCATCCGCGTCAAGGTTTCCTCCTTTGCCCGCCAGCACGTCAACGTGACGATGCCGCGCGCCAAGGTCGCGACCACCTACGCCAACTCGATCCTGGCCAATACCGAGGCCCTGCAGGACGGCTACGACGAAGCCCTGCTGCTGGACACCGACGGCTTCGTGGCCGAGGGCTCGGGCGAAAACCTGTTCCTGGTCAAGGACGGGGTGCTCTGCGAGCCGGAAATCGCCTCGGCCCTGACCGGCATCACCCGCTCCACCATCCATGCGCTGGCCGCCGACCAGGGCCTGCGCGTCGTGACCAAGCGGTTGACCCGGGACGATGTCTATATCGCCGACGAGGCCTTCTTCACCGGCACCGCCGCCGAAGTCACCCCGATCCGCGAGGTCGACAACCGCAAGATCGGCGCAGGCAGCCGGGGGCCCGTCACCGAAGCCCTGCAGAAGGCCTACTTCGACGTGGTGCATGGCCGCAACCCGAAGTACCATCACTGGCTGAGCAAAATCTGATTCGCGCGGCCTTGTTAATTTCCCGCAAGGCCGCATCATTACCACCCACCCAGCCGTCCCACGGTTCTTTTATTTCAGGAATACCCATGACCGCCGCTTCCCCGGCCGCCGTCTCCAGCGCACAACACGAAGTGATCGAAGTCGGCGCCGAAGACCTGCCCGTCTTCTGTCCCGGCCCCAAGGCTCCGCTGTGGAGCATGCACCCCCGCGTCTTCCTCGACGTGGCCCGCACCGGTTCGGCCCGCTGCGCCTACTGTGGCGCCGAATACCGTCTGAAGCCGGGCACGGTGCTGCACGGCCACCACTGAGCGCCGGCCGCGCCCTTCTTCCTCACGCCAACCGCCACGACCTATGTTCGCCACGCCAGACGAAGCCGAGCACGCGTTCTACGAAGCCCTGGAACAGGCGGACTGCGTCCGCTTGATGCAAGTCTGGGCGGACGACGAGGAAATCGTCTGCATCCATCCGGGCGGCCTGCGCATCGTGGGCCACTCGGCGGTGCACGAATCCTGGCAGCAGGTGCTGGCCAACGGCCCGCTGCACATCCGCCCTCTGCGCCCGCTGGTCATGCAGAGCATGATGTGCGCGGTGCACGTGCTGGTGGAACAGGTGGCGGTGCGCACGCGCGAAGGCACGCAGTTCGCCAACTGCTACGCGACGAACATCTATCACAAGGGGCCCACCGGCTGGCGCATGGTCATGCACCATGCCTCGCCCGCCCCCACCGAAGCGGGTGTGCTCGACTTGCACGACGTACCCGACATGCTGCACTAGAGACCGGGTGGATTTTTGTTGGCCGCTGCTCGTTTTGACACAACGCCCTGCCCTGTTCCCTCGTGGCTGCCCGGAGGCGACAGCCAAACCGTCTACGCCGCCCTGTTCGCGCAATACCATCGCATCGCCTTCGTGCGCGACCGCGTGGAAACGCCGGACACGGACTTCGTGGACTTCGACTGGACCGGGCCGGGCCTCTTTCCGCACAAGGCCGCCGACGGCGCGCCCGTGAGCGGCCAGCGTCCGGTCGCCAACGGCAGGACCGCCGCCGCCCGCTGGATGACCGACGCGGACTGGAAATCCCTGCCGCACACACCTGACACGCCGGCGCTAGTGCTGTTCCACGGACTGGAAGGCGGCAGCAACAGCCGCTACGCGCAGTCGATCGCGCATCATTTCCGGGCGCGCGGCTGGATCGTGGCCATCGCCCATTTTCGCGGCTGCTCCGGCACGCCCAACCGCCTGGCGCGCGCCTACTATTCCGGCGACTCGGCCGAGGTCGGTTTCCTGCTGGAGACCGTGCGCAGCCGCATCCCGCACGCCCGCTGGCATGCCGTGGGCGTGTCGCTGGGCGGCAACGCGCTGCTCAAGTACCTGGGCGAGCACCATGAGGACACGTCCTGGCTGACGGCCTGCGCCGGCGTCTCGGTGCCGCTGGACCTGGTGGCCTGCGGCAAGACCCTGTCCACCGGCCTCTTCAACCGGAAGATCTACACCGGGCATTTCCTCAAGACGCTCAAGAACAAGGTGCTTGAAAAGGCGCATCGCTACCCGGGCGCCATCGACGTGATGCGCATCGCGCACGCGCGCGACCTGCGCGACTTCGACGACGCCTATACCGCGCCCATGCATGGGTTCCGCAACGCGCTGGACTACTGGACGCGCGCCTCCAGCAAGCCCTGGCTGCCGCGGATCACCGCGCCCACGCTGGTGCTGAACGCGCTGAACGATCCGTTCATCCCGGCCAGCGCCCTGCCCAAGCCCGAGGAATGCTCGGCCAACGTGCTGCTGCACCAGCCCGCCGACGGCGGCCACGCCGGTTTCCCGACCGGCGCCTTTCCGGCGCACCTGAACTGGCTGCCCCAGCGCCTGGGCCGCTTCTTCGAAACCGGCCTCTAGCCGGATTTGAATCGCTCCAGCAGCTGCCGTTCTTCGGCGAGCTTGTCCCTGACTTCCTTGATCTGCACGTCGATCTGCGACTGCTCGTAGAAGTCGGAAGACATCCCGCGCGCCTGCTGCAACTGAGACTCCGCCGCGGCGAAAGCGCCGATCTGCGTGTAGTAGCGGGCCATGTCGCGGCGCGCCTGCACCGGCTTGCCGGTGCGTTCCTGGCTCTGCGCCAGCATCTGATAGAGGCTGGGTTCGTCCGCGCCCCATTGCCGGATCTTGCCGCGCAGGTAGTCCTGGGCCTCGGCGTGGCGGCCACTATTCTGCAGCGCCTGGGCATAGGCGATGCCCAGCGCGCGCCGGTCAGGCCAGCGCTTGGACGCGGCCTGCGCCAGCTCCAGCGCGCGGGCATTGTCCTTGCGGGCCAGCGCGATATCCACGCTCAGCTTGGCCAGCTGCGGCGACGACCGTCCATCTTCCGAGGCCAGGGTCCAGTTGCGCTCCGCCTCGGCCAGGCTGTTGCGCTGCAGGGCCTGCAAGGCCAGGCCATAGTAGGCCGCCGACTTGCGCACGCCGGACAGCGCCCGGGCCTCGTCCTGCAGCTGCTGCGCGGCCGAGCGCAGGCTGACCGCGTCGCGCCCCTGCACCACGCGCATCTTGGCGCGGATGTACCAGAAATCATCGCTGTCCACGTGCCGCGTCGGCGGCTGCGAGCGCGCCCGATTTTGCACGTCGGACATGCGCTCGATGGACAGCGGGTGCGTGCTGGCCCAGGAACCGCCGCCCATGCCCTCGTTCAGGCGCGAGGCGTTCATCAGCCGTCCGAACATGTCGGACATGCCCTGCGGGTCGTAGCCCGCCTTGGTCAGCATCTGGAAACCGGCGCGGTCGGCCTCGCGCTCGGCATCGCGCGAAAAACCCAGCTGGCGGTTGATGGCGGCGGCCTGGCCGAACGCGGCCACGCCCATCGCCAGATTGCCGCCACCGCCAGCCAGCGCCGCCAGCAGCGCTCCGGCCAGGCTGGCCAGCATCACCATGCTGTTCTGGTTCTGCTGGGTCATGCCACGGGCGATATGGCGCTGCACCACGTGGCCGATTTCGTGCGCCAGCACGGCGGCCAGCTCGGACTCGCTGGCCGAGGCGACGATCAGTCCGGTATTCACGCCGATGAAGCCGCCAGGCATGGCGAACGCATTGATCTCGGGGTCCCGCACGCCGAACATTTCCACTTCGGGCACGGCGCCCGGCGAATACGCGGCCAGCTTGCGTCCCATGGTGGTCAGGTACTGGCTCAGCTCGGTGTCGTCCACATAGGTGGGGTCGCGCCGCCCTTGCGACATGATGGCCTCGCCCAGGCTGCGTTCCAGCATCGGGGAAAGCTCGGCCGACGACGCCGCGCCCATGGAAGGCAGCCCGACGGGCTGGGCATGGGCCGCCAGCGGCAGGGCCTGTAAGACCAGCGCCGCGCTGAGCGCCGCGCTGACGCCTTGTTTCGCAATCGAGCAAATGGAGGGCATGTTCCTGCGTTTCATATGCCTATGATAGCGATCAGCTTAAAATGTTTCATCGTCCCCACAAGCGAGGTTTCAATGCGTCCCGTCCGTAAAGCCGTTTTTCCCGTTGCCGGCATGGGCACCCGTTTTCTGCCCGCGACCAAGGCGATGCCCAAGGAAATGCTGCCCGTCGTCGACAAGCCCCTGATCCAGTACGCGGTGGAAGAAGCCGTGGCCGCCGGCATCACGGACCTGATTTTCGTCACCGGGCGCAACAAGCGGGCCATCGAGGATCATTTCGATTCCGCCCCTGAACTCGAATCCGACCTGGAAAGCAAGGGCAAGCACGAGCTGCTGGCCATGGTGCGTGGCATTCTACCCGCCCATGTGAACTGCCTTTACATTCGCCAATCGGCCCCGCTGGGCCTGGGACACGCCGTGCTGTCGGCGGCGCCGGCCGTGGGCGACGAGCCCTTCGCCGTGCTGCTGGCCGACGACCTGATCGACGCCGACACGCCCGCCATGAAGCAGCTGGTCGACATCGCCGTCGCGCAGAACGCCAGCGTGCTGGGGGTACAGGACGTGCCGCGCGAAGACACCCGCAAGTACGGCATCGTCGCGACCCAGGACGGCGACGCCCGCGCCAACGGCCGCACCGAGCGCGTCACGCATATCGTTGAAAAACCCGATCCGGCGGCCGCCCCGTCCACGCTGGCGGTGGTGGGCCGCTATGTGCTGGAAGCCGCCATTTTCGATCACCTGCGCTCGACCAAGATGGGCGCCGGCAACGAAATCCAGCTGACCGACGGCATCGCGTCGCTGATGCGCGAGCGCGCGGTCTATGCGCACCGCTACGACGGCACGCGCTACGACTGCGGCAGCAAGGCCGGCATGTTCCAGGCCACCGTGGCGCTGGGACGCAAGTACCACGGGCTGATTCCGGAGTAGGCCACCGCCGGTTCGGGACGAAACGGACTGATTCCGCTGAATGGCCGGATCAGGCCGAGACGGCGCGGGCCTTGGCCCGCGCCCGCGCATCGCGATCGGCCTTGCGCAGCCGACCCTTGGCGGACAGGCGCATCAGGGTGCCCAGCGCCACCATCAAGCCCACCACCTCCACCAGCGCGGCCGGAATCCACATGGTCAGGCCGCCGATGGTCTGGTCGGTCTGCGCCGACATGGCGACGGCGCGGCCGCACAGTTCGAACAAGGGATAGAGGTCGCTTTCGGAGAAGGCGATGACGGCGCCCGCCACCATCTGCGGCGCCATGGTGATGATGGGCGAAATCACGCGGCCGCCTGGCGACATGGCCGCCGGCGGGCTGGGACGCCGGTCCAGGATCAGGTTCCAGTACATGAAACCGCTGATCACCACCGACCAGTTCATCAGCCGGTACAGGCGCCAGTCCAGCATGGAATAGAACTGCACCGACGGCAGCAGCCAGACCAGCACCAGGAACACGAACAGCGCGGGCACGAAGATCTTGTTGGTCAGCACCGCCACCGCGGCGCGGCCCGGGCCGGTGCGCAGGAAGTCGCGCAGCCGCAGGCGCCAGGCCATCGGCAGCCCGGCGCGCATGACCTGTCCGGGAAAGGCCGCCATCACCAGTAGCGGCCCCAGGTGATGCAGCACCAGGTGCTGGGCGCGATGGATGAAGAACATGCGCTCGGCGTAGTAGTCGAGCCGGGTATGCATGGACAGGTACAGCAGCACCATCCCCGACCAGAAGTACACCTGGCGCGCCAGCGTCACGTGATGCACCCGTTGGCCGCGCACGAACAGCACGATGGCCACGATGAACGAAGCCACCAGCGTGGGAGAGAACTCCCAGGGTACGAGCCACTCAAGACTGTCCATGCATGCCATCCGGAAGACCGCGGGGAAAGGCCGGCCCGGCGCCAGGCGCCGGGCCGCTGCTCACCGCCGATTGTAGTGGACGCCCGAAGGAGCGTCCCTCCCGGCATCAGAAACGGTGCGTCACGCCCATGGCGTAGCGGGTGGTATGGGAATTGCCGGGGTCGAACTGGTTGTCCAGCGTGTAGTTCGACGCATAGCCGGCGAATGCATAGACCGTGGTGCGCTTCGACAACTCGTAGGTATACCCCAGCGTCATCAGCTGCGCCTTGCGCGCGGTCATGCCATCGGCCCATTGCCAGTCCGGCTTGGCCAGCGACCATTGGGCCAGCACGGTGCCTCGCCCAAGCGGCAGGCTCACGCCAAGCAGCCAGGCGTTGACCGTGCCGCCGGCCGCGAAGGCGGCGGGCCCGAGGTTCTGTCCCAGGTTGTCCGGATCGCCGCCGTCCAGGCCGACGTAGCCGTTGCGCTGGCGCGACCAGGCCGCCGACACCTTCAGCACCTCGAAGTCATAGGAGGCGCCCAGCTGCAGCGCCTGCGGCCGGCCCTGAACGCCCTGGGGCGGCTGGGCCAGTCTCATCTGGTCCCAGGTCGCCACGGCCAGCAGCGGGCCATCCTCGTACTTCAGGCCCAGGCTCAGCGCGCGGTTGTTGGCGTTGGTGCGGAATTTCCCCTGCGCGTCGGCATCGAAGGAATAGCCGATCCCGGCCTGCCAGCCCTGCCACTCCGGCGTGTAGTAGTTCACCAGGTTGCTGAACTGGTAGTTGTCCGAGGCCTTGAAGGTGGCGCCCATGCCCATTTCCTTCCAGGACGCGATCTCCAGCGCGTTGCCATAGGTCTTGCCCACGGTGTACTGGCGGCCCAGGCGCAGCTCGCCCAGATCGTCATGCCCCAGCCCGACCCAGGCGCCATAGTTGAACAGGCTGCGGTCATCGGCCTGCCGTCCCGTGGATGGATCGAAGCCGTTTTCCAGCTGGAAGCGCGCGCTCCAGCCGTCTCCCAGGTCTTCCCTGCCCCGCAGGCCCCACAGCGAATCCGTCAGGCCGCCATTGAGCATGCCGCTGCGGCTGCCCACGCCGGACACGTTCGTGACGGCCACGCCGGCGTCGACCACGCCGTAGATCTGGACCTCGGTGCCGGACAAGGCGGCTACGTCGGCCCGGGCGGCCAGGGGGCTGGCCAGGCCGGCCGCCGTCAACGCCGCGCAAATGTAGTACTTCTTCATGCATTTCTCCCGACTGCGCCGCGGGCCTTGCCCGCGGCATCGAACCGACTCATTGCCACCCGTACTTGCGGACCCAGATACCCTTGAGCAGCTGCGTCAGCACGCAGTAGCTCAGCAGGATCCCGGCCAGCCAGGGGAAATAGCTCCACGGCAGCGCCTGCAGCTGGAAGTATCCGGCCAGCGGCGAGAACGGCAGGAACAGGCCCAGGCAAACCACCGCCAGCGTCATGACCATCAAGGGCCAGGCGGCGCGGCTCTGCAGGAACGGAATCCGGCGCGTGCGGATCATATGCACGATCAGCGTCTGCGACAACAGGCCCTCCACGAACCAGCCCGACTGGAACAGCGTTTGATGCTCGGGCGCATTGGCCTGGAATACATACCACATCAAGGCATACGTGGCGATGTCGAAGACCGAGCTGATCGGGCCGAAGAACACCATGAAGCGGCCCAGGCCGTCCGGATCCCATTGCTGGGGCTTCTTCAGCAATTCCTCGTCGACATTGTCGAACGGGATAGCGGTCTGCGAGATGTCGTACATCAAGTTCTGCAGCAGCAGATGGATCGGCAGCATGGGCAGGAACGGCAGGAAGGCGCTCGCCACCAGCACCGAGAAGACGTTGCCGAAGTTCGAGCTGGCCGTCATTTTCAGGTACTTGAGCATGTTGCAGAAGGTCTTGCGGCCTTCGATGACCCCATCTTCCAGCACCATCAGGCTCTTTTCGAGCAGGATGATGTCGGCGGCCTCCTTCGAGATATCCACGGCCGAATCGACCGAAATGCCCACGTCGGCCGCGCGCAGGGCGGGCGCATCGTTGATGCCGTCGCCCATGAAGCCCACGGTATTGCCCTGCGCCCGCAGACTGCGCACGATGCGTTCCTTGTGCGCCGGCGTCAGGCGGGCAAAGACGTTGGCCTCGCGCACCGCCACGGCCAGCTGCGCATCGGACATGGCCTCGACCTCCGCGCCCAGCACCACCTTGCGGACCTCGAAACCGACTTCGCGGCAGACTTTCTGCGTCACCAGCTCCACGTCGCCGGTCAGCACCTTGACCTCGATGCCCGATTCCTTCAGCGCAGCCAGGGCGGGCGCGGTGGATTCCTTGGGGGGATCCAGGAAGGCGATGTAGCCGACCAGGATCAGGTCGGACTCATCGGCCACCCCGTAGGCCTGCTGAGTGGGCGGCAGCTCTTTCACGCCGACGGCGATCACGCGCAGGCCGTCGCGGTTCAGGTCGGCCGTGACCTTGCGGATGTCGGCGCGGCGCGCATCGGTCAACAGCTGCACCTCTTCGCCCACGCGCAGGCGGGTGCAGGCCGACAACACCTCCTCCAGCGCGCCCTTGCAGATCAGCTCATGGTGTTCGCGGCCGTTCTCGACCTCGTTCACCACCACCGACATGCGGCGACGCGCGAAGTCGAAGGGAATCTCGTCGACCTTGCGGTAGCTCGCCGCCAGATTCAGCTTGCGCTCCACCTCGGCGTGCCGCAGCACCGCCACGTCCAGCAGGTTCTTCAATCCGGTCTGGTAGTAGCTGTTCAGGTAGGCGTAGGCCAGCACGTCGTCGCTGACGGCGCCGTACACATCGGTATGGCGTTCCAGCACGATGCGGTCCTGCGTCAGCGTGCCGGTCTTGTCGGTGCACAGCACGTTCATGGCGCCCAGGTTCTGGATGGCATCCAGGCGCTTGACCACGACCTTGCGCCGCGACATCCGCACCGCCCCCTTGGCCAGGGTGGCGGTGACGATCATGGGCAGCATCTCGGGCGTCAGACCCACGGCGATCGCCAGCGCGAACAGCAGCGCCTCGAGCCAGTCACCCTTGGTGAAGCCGTTGATCAGCATGACGATGGGCGCCATCACCAGCATGAAGCGGATCAGCACCCAGCTGACGCGGTTGATACCCTGCTGGAACTGGGTTGGCACGCGCGCGGTCTGCGTGACGCGTCCGGCGAGCTGGCCGAAGTAGGTGTCGGCGCCGGTGGCCACGATCAGGGCGGTGCCCGAGCCGCTGACCACGTTGGTGCCCATGTAGGCCATGTTCTCCAGTTCCAGCGAATTGGCCGTCTCGACGCGCTGCGTGGCGCTCTTCTCGACCGGCAGCGATTCGCCCGTCAAGGCCGCCTGCGCCACGAACAGGTCCTTGGCGGTCAGGATGCGGCAATCGGCCGGGATCATGTCGCCCGCGGACAGCAGCACCACGTCGCCGGGCACCAGGTCGGCCAGCGGCAGCTCCATGCGGCGCGAGCCGCTGGCGTGCGGCGCCACGCCCAGCGCGCGCCGGACCTCGCTCTCGGAGGGATCGCCGGCGTCGCTGCGCAGCACGGTCGCCGTGTTCTGCACCATCGCCTTGAGCGCCTCGGCGGCGCGGTTGGAGCGACGCTCCTGCGCGAAGCGCAGCAGCGTGGAAATGACCACCATCGAGCCGATGATGATGACGCCGCGCCAGGACTGGTCGTCAGGCTCGGCCATCCAGACATCGGTGACCCACGACAGCGAGGCCAGCGCGGTCAGCAGCAGGTTGAAGGGGTTGCGGTACGAGTACCACAGGTGGACATACCAGCGCAGCGGCGCTTCGTGGTCGACCTCGTTGCGGCCATGCCGTTCACGCGCGGCGCTGGCCTGGGCTTCGCTCAGGCCGCCGGCGCGGCTGCCGAAACGCTGGAACAGCGTCTCCGTATCCTGACCGGACAGTTCCAGCATGCGGCGGTTGGCGTGGCGGGCCGCGTCGGGCGGCACGGCGGCCACATCGCCGCCGCGCTCCAGCATGGGCGAGCGGCGGAAATGGCGCCCGGTACGTCGCGCTCGGGCGGCGGATGAGAAGAATGACTTCAGGAACGTCAACATCGGAGTGCTCCGGTTGTTTGTTTTCTTGTCCCGCGCAGCGTCCGGGGAAGAATCCCCGGGGAACGGCGCAACCGCGAAGAAGGACGCGGCGCGGGAGCTTTTTCTGGGAGACACGGACGACAGGCTGCGTGCCTGGCACGGGCGTGCGCGGCCGCGGCCAGCGGGCGCAGGCCGTCGATCCGCCGCGTACGGGCGTGTTCAAGCACCGGAGCAATGTGGCCGGTGTCCGGATCGCGTCAAGAAGCGCGCCGGGTGCGGAAAACGGAAAGGGAAGCGAGCGGAAGAATCGGTGCCGGCGGATCGGGCGGACGCTGGGTCAGCCAGGCCGGGGATTCAGTGCTGCGGGTTCCGTACGGACCAGGATGCGTCTGGCCGGTCGGCTCGCAGGGAGTGGACGGGTCAGACAGGCATGCCGGCGCCGCGCGCGGGGCGCAATCGAGGCTCGGGGTCTAAGGCACTAGGCATGATTTCTCCTGTGGGTTGACGGGCAGCCGCGGGCGTTCAGGCCGCCAGCGGCTGGACGCCGAAATGCACGTGGCGCACGGCGGGGTTGGCGCTCAGGCGACGGGCCTGGGACATCAGTTCGCCGCGCAATTCGGGGGGGCAGTTGACGGTGATGCAGGCCGACGCCATGCCGGGATCCGAGCCCTGGTCGATCTGCACTTGCGAAACATCCAGGCCGGCGGCGCTGAAGTCCAGGCAGATCTGCTTGCGCAGGGAACCCAGTTCATCGCGCGGACAAATGACCGTCAGCCGCGACGTGCCGCGGCGGCGGCCCTGGGCGGTGGCGCGGTCCACGCCGGCGCGGCGCAGGAACAAGTCGAAGAAACGCATGGCGACCTCCATTGCAAGAACGGCGGAGCGGCTTCGCGAACATGCGCGCACGCGCCGCGCTCGGCGGCCGGACACGATGGACGTGCGCGAACGCGGGCGCTGCGGACGAGCGACGGTTCTGGCGGTTTACGTTGGGGAGATGCCCGGCAAGCCGTGGGCTTGCGCGTTGGTCCGGGCGGACGCCTGGACCTTGGGATACGCCGCAACCTGTTCAACAGGCGCGGCAGACGGAGTGCTGCGTGATCCTGTTAAACAGCGGTGTCGATGCAAGATCGACTTTCGCCGGAATCGGTATTCACGAAGACTGCTCCTGGGATGGATAACGGGCGCAATTTTACGCGGGTTTCCACTGATGGACAACACTTTGGTCGCGTAAAGGGCACAAAAAAGTGGAATCCGCGCGCATTCCACCGCAGCGCGCCGCGGCCTCGATCACGGGCATGGGGGGGGGGGGGGGGGGGGGGGGGGGGGGGGGGGGGGGGGGGGGGGGGGGGGGG
>NZ_JBICCO010000100.1:0-23572 GCF_043119405.1 Achromobacter sp. 413638 | reverse complement strand
CCGCGCCGGCTGAAATATTACGCCCGAATGATAGGGCATATTCTTAGCCGTCAGTCTACACGCAAGACGCCTTGCACTCCCCCCGCCAGCGCTTTTTCGCGCGTCTCGGCCAGCGGCAGGTTGCGATAGGTCAGCGCCCGCAGCAGCATCGGCGTGTTCAGGCCGGCCAGCACGCAGCACTGGATGCCCTGGGCCTGGGCATCGGCCACCGCGCGCTTGGCGATGTTGGCCGGGGTGGCGCCGATCAGGTCGGTCAACACCAGCACGCCGCCGCCCAGCTCCTGGTCCAGGATGTCCTTGAGCACGGCCGGCGCCAGGTCATCAGGCAGGTCTTCCGGCTGGATGTCGTGGATGGCCAACATGCCGTCCAGGTTGCCCATCACGTGGCTGGCGCAATCCCGCATCGCGGCGCCGAGCGGCGCGTGGACAACGATAACAATACCCGTGGTCATGGCAGCAATCCCGCGGCCTCAGGCCGCTGCTTTCTCGAGCGCCTGCGCGAACATGCCGGCGACGTCGAAGCCGGTCTGTTCGGCGATCTCCACGAAACAGGTGGGGCTGGTGACATTGACCTCGGTGACGTAGTCGCCGATGACGTCCAGGCCGACCAGCAGCAGGCCGCGGGCGGCCAGCTTGGGCGCCACCGCCTCGGCGATCTCGCGGTCGCGCGGCGACAGCGGCTGGGCCACGCCACGTCCGCCGGCCGCCAGGTTGCCGCGCGTTTCGCCGGCCAGCGGGATGCGGGCCAGGCAGTACGGCACGGGCTCGCCGCCGATCAGCAGGATGCGCTTGTCGCCCTTGACGATCTCGGGGATGTAGCGCTGCGCCATGATGGTGCGCGCGCCGTTGTCGGTCAGCGTTTCCAGGATGGCGTTGAGGTTGGGATCCTTGGGCTGCAGCCGGAACACGCCGGTGCCACCCATGCCGTCCAACGGCTTGACGATCACGTCCTGGTGCTTGTCGTGGAAGGCTTTCAGACGGGCCATGTTGCGGGTCACCAGCGTGGGCGCGGTGAACTCGCTGATTTCGGTGATGGCCAGCTTTTCCGGGTGGTTGCGGATGGCCGCGCCGGTGTTGAAGACCTTGGCGCCCTGCTGCTGGGCGTATTCCAGCAGATGGGTGGAATACACGTATTCCATGTCGAAGGGCGGATCCTTGCGCATGACGACCGCGCCCAGATCGGCCAGGCGCACATCCCGGGCCTCGGCTTCGCGCCACCAGTCATGACCATGCAGGTCCGCCCCGTCGACCAGCTCGATGGGCGTGGCCACGGCGCGGACGGCGCCTTCCTCGATATACAGGTCGCCCTGCATGGCCACGCTGAGCGTATGCCCGCGCGCGACCAGCGCGCGCATCATGGCGACCGAACTGTCCTTGTACGCCTTCAAGAGCGGCAAGGGATCCAAAACGAACAAAACGTGCATCGCGACACCCTGAACGGACGCCGCCTTCCCTCGCGGGAAGGCGGCTTGATTGCCACATCGTAGCGCAGAGCCGCCCAATAAGCGAACCCGCCGGTCGTCCTGGCGGACGCGGCGGGTTCGTGACTTGCATTCGGGGCTGCCCCGGCCGGCTCCGGGCCGGCGTGAAACGCCGGTCGGGAACGTCGACCAGAAACGCGCCGACCCGAAACGCCAGAGCCTCCCCGGAGGGAGGCTCTGTGGGACTCAGGCGGCCGATTCGGCCTTGCCCGCGGGGGCGGCCTTCTTCTTCGGCGCCAGCACCATGACCATCTGACGGCCTTCGAGCTTCGGCATGGCTTCGACCTGGGCCAGTTCGACCAGATCGTCGCGCACGCGCTCAAGTACCCGCATGCCCAGTTCCTGGTGAGCCATTTCACGGCCACGGAACCGCAGCGTCACCTTGGCCTTGTCGCCTTCCTCGAGGAAGCGGCGCAGGTTGCGCAGCTTGACCTGGTAGTCGCCCTCGTCGGTGGCAGGACGGAATTTGACTTCCTTGACCTGGATGACCTTCTGCTTCGAACGAGCTTCGGCTTGACGCTTCTGCTCTTGGTACTTGAACTTACCGTAGTCCATCAAACGGCAGACCGGCGGTTCGGCGTTCGGCGCGATTTCCACCAGATCCACGTCGCTTTGCTCGGAAAGACGGAAGGCGTCGGCGATCTTGACGATGCCCAGCTGTTCTCCGTCCAGACCTATCAGGCGCACCTCGGGGACGCGGATTTCACCGTTGATGCGATTGGCTTTTTCAGTGGCGATGTTGAAAGTTCCTATAAATGTTAAACAGCGCTGCTGTCGGGGTGAACAACGTCGCGGCGGGTGGAGACGTCCTCGGACAGGCGCGCGACGAAGTCGTCGAAGGCGATTGCGCCGAGATCCAGTCCGCCCAGGCCGCGTACGGCGACGGTGCCATTTTGCTTCTCCTTGTCGCCGACGACGAGGATGTACGGCACCTTCTGCAGGCTGTGCTCCCGGATTTTACGAGTGATTTTTTCACCGCGCAAATCCGATTCAACCCTAAAGCCTTGTTTTTTCAGGCTTTGCGCAATTTGAGCCGCATAATCAGCCGAAGGCTCGGAAATGCAGCACACCACGGCCTGCACCGGAGCCAGCCAGGGCGGCATCGCGCCGGCGTGGTTTTCGATCAGCATGCCGATGAAACGCTCGAGCGAACCCAGGATCGCGCGGTGCAGCATGACCGGCGGACGGCGCTGGTCGTTCTGGTCCACATACTCGGCGCCCAGGCGCACGGGCATGGAGAAGTCGACCTGGATCGTGCCGCACTGCCAGTGGCGGCCGATGGCGTCCTTCAGCGTGTACTCGACCTTGGGGCCGTAGAAGGCGCCCTCGCCCGGCGAGATCTCGAATTCGCAACCGGTGCGGCGCAGGCTTTCCATCAGCGCCGATTCGGCCGTGTCCCAGACCTCGTCCGAGCCGATGCGCTTCTCGGGACGCGTGGCGACCTTGTACAGCACCTCGGTGAAGCCGAAGTCGCGGTAGACCTTCTGCAGCAGGGCCGTGAAATCGGCGCACTCGTCCTGGAGCTGTTCCTCGGTACAGAAAATGTGGCCGTCGTCCTGGGTGAAGCCGCGCACGCGCATCATGCCGTGCAGCGAGCCGGACGGCTCGTTGCGGTGGCACTGGCCGAACTCGCCGTAGCGCAGCGGCAGCTCGCGGTACGAGTGCAGGCCGGCGTTGAAGATCTGCACGTGGCCGGGGCAGTTCATGGGCTTCAGGCCGTAGACGCGGTTCTCGGACTCCGTCGTGAACATGTTTTCACGGTAGTTGTCCCAGTGGCCCGTCTTCTTCCACAGCGAGATGTCGAGAATCTGCGGCGCCTTCACTTCCTGGTAGCCGTTGTCGCGATAGACGCCGCGCATGTACTGCTCGACCTGCTGCCACAGCGCCCAGCCCTTGGGGTGCCAGAAGATCAGGCCGGGGGCCTCGTCCTGGAAATGGAACAGGTCGAGTTCGCGGCCGATCTTGCGGTGATCGCGGCGCTCAGCCTCTTCCAGCATGTGCAGGTAGGCGTCCTGCTCGTCCTTGGTGGCCCAGGCCGTGCCGTAGATGCGCTGGAGCATCTCGTTCTTGCTGTCGCCGCGCCAGTAGGCGCCGGCCACCTTCATCAGCTTGAAGACCTTGAGCTTGCCCGTGGACGGCACGTGCGGGCCGCGACACAGGTCGATGAACTCGCCCTCGCGGTACAGGCTCAGCGTCTCGTTGGACGGGATCGAGGCGATGATCTCGGCCTTGTACTTTTCGCCAATGCCCTTGAAGAATTCGACGGCGTCGTCGCGCGACCATTCCTCGCGCGTCACAACTTCGTCCTTCTTGGCCAGCTCGGCCATCTTCTTCTCGATGGCGGCCAGGTCTTCCGGCGTGAAGGGGCGCTTGTACGAGAAGTCGTAGTAGAAGCCGTTGTCGATCACGGGGCCGATGGTGACCTGCGCGTCCGGGAACAGCGACTTGACCGCGTAGGCCAGCAGGTGCGCCGTGGAATGGCGGATCAGGTCCAGGCCGTCGGCGTCCTTGGCGGTGACGATGGCCAGGCTCGCATCGGACTCGATGCGGTAGCTAGTGTCGACCAGCTTGGACTCGGCGCCGTCGAACGCCACGCGGCCGCCCAAGGCGGCCTTGGCCAGGCCCGTGCCGATCGACTGCGCGACGTCGGCGACCGTGACCGGCCCCGGATACTGGCGCTGCGAACCATCGGGCAATGTGATCTGTACCATCGGGAGTGCTTCCTGGGTTCTGAAAACGAAAGAGGTATGCGGAAAACGCGGAAACGAAAAACGCGGCCTATGCCGCGTTTTCTGGATTTGTCTTGCTATGAGCTTTACCGCCGACTTGCCACGGTGAAACCCGACGCACGAAAAAACTTAACGCGACATAGGGCGAAAGTTCCAAGTAGTAGTTCGTGCCTGCGGGAAAAACATGATGTCGGGACCGCTTGGGGGCTTGGACTCGGTTTGGTGCTTGGACCCGTTTGGGGCTTGGACTCGGATTTGTCCTGCCTGGACCTATCCTGAGTAGGACGTCGCCGATTGTAGCACCGTTCGCGCGCATTTCGTGACATTTGCGCGACAGCGCCGGCGCCAAGGCCCGCCCTGCCCGCCCCTGTCCCGCCCGCTTCACTTGCCCTGGCCCACCTTGCCAGCGCCCGTCTTGCGCAGCGGCGCCAGCAGGGAAGCCAGCCCGTTATGGTCCAGCTCGTGCATCAGCGCCAGCAGCCGGCCCAGCTCGCCGGGCGGAAAGCCCTTGCGCGCGAACCAGGCCAGGTACGGCCCGGGCAGGTCGGCGATCAGCCGGCCCTGGTACTTGCCGAAAGGCATGGTCCGCGTGACCAGCAGCGACAGCAGCTCCGGATCCATCAGGCCCCACCCCCGGCCGGGAAATCGATGGCGGCGGCCGGCAGCGCCTGGATCCGCACGCCGAAACTGCTGATCGCCGGCAGCGTGGCATTGTGGTGCTCGCGGATGCGGGCGCCGGGAGCATGCGGCTTGTCGTGGGTGGTGTGGGCGTCGGCCGCCAGCGTCACGGGAAAGCCCAGCCCGGCCGCGCGGCGCACGGTGGTGTCCACGCAGAACTCGGTGGCATAGCCGCAGATCACCAGGCGCGACGCACCAGCCGCCTCCAGCTCGTCGAACAAGGTGGTGCGCAGGAACGAGTCGGGCGTGGTCTTGCGCACGCGCCGGTCGCCGGGCGCCGGCGTGAGCCGTAAATCCAGGTCCACGCCAGGCTGGCCGACGGCCATCGCCCCGTCGCGGGTTTCGTGCTGGACGTAGATGACCGGCGCGCCGGCGGCGCGGGCGCGGTCGGCCAGCGCATTGATGCGTTCGAGAACGGCGTCGGCATCGGCCGGCGGCGGCGAGGTTTCGAACAGGGCGCGTTGCACGTCGATCACGATCAGGGCGGCAGACACGGCGGCTCCATGGGCGATAAAAAGGAAGGGGCTAGTCTACCTTGCGCCGACGCATCGGCAGGCCGGCGACGGCGATGCGCCGATGGTGCCGGCGGCGCGATACGCCAACGCCATCAGCCCTGCCAGCCCCGCCAGCCCCATCAGCCACAATCAGCCACGCCGCCCGCCGGCGGCCAGGTGCGCGCGTAGATCCAGAAGTGGCGCGATGCGCCGGCGACCTCGCGATAGGCGTGCAACAGCCCCTCGCGCTGGAAGCCGCAGCGTTCCAGCACCCGCAGCGAAGCCTGGTTGGTGTCGAGCACCGTGGCCTGGATGCGGGCGTAGCCCAGGTCCCGCAGGGCCCACTCGGCCAGCTTGCGGCAGGCCTCGCTGGCGACGCCCCTGCCCCAATACGTCGGCGCCAGGTCGTAGGCGATCTCGGCGCGCCGGTGCGGAATGGAGATTTCGTTCAGGCCGATCGTGCCGACCAGCCTGTCGTCCGGCCCGGCGATCGCCAGCCGCATGCTGTTGGAACGCGCCGGCTCGGCATAGGCGCGGATCAGCGCCGACAGCGTGGCCGGGCCATCGAGCCGCCAGCTGGTGTGGCGCGTCACTTCCTCCAGGCGCAGGTAGTCGTGCCAATCATCGGCATCGGCCTCGCGCATGGCGCGCAGGCGCAGCCCGGGCAGGTCCAGCGCGGGCAGGTTCAGGCCGTATCGTTCAGGGGGATAGGGGCGCATCGGGTTCGGCGGACTGGCGCGGCGCCAGGGCCGCGACATGGCGCAGCTTATCAGGGTTGCGCACCATGTAGACCGCCACGATCCGGCCATCCTGGATGTCCAGCGATATCGAGCGCGGCAGGCCGTCGGCCTCGGTGCCCAGCACGGCGGGCATGCCGTTCAGGCGCACCACGGCCGCGCCCAGCAGCTTGCCGCCCGGCTTGCCCGCGATGCCGGCGAAGAAGCGCGCCACCTTGTCGCCGCCCATGACCGGTCGCAGCGTGGCGGCCTTCTTGCCGCCGCCGTCCGAGTGCAGCACCGCGTCGTCGGCCAGCAATTGCCGCAGGGCGCCCAGGTCGCCTTCGCGCGACGCCTGCAGGAAGGCCTCGGCGATGCGCAGGCCGTCCTGCTCTGTGGCCGCGAAGCGCGGCCGCGCCTCGCGCACGCGCTCGCGCGCCCGCAACGCCAGCTGTCGGCAGGACGCCTCGTTGCGTCCCAGCGTCCGGGCGACCTCCGAGTAAGGCTGGTCAAAGACATCGTGCAGCAGGAAGGCGGCGCGTTCGGGCGCCGACAGCCGCTCTAGCGCCAGCATCAGCGCCACCGACAGATCGTGCGCCAGCGCGCCCTCGCCCAGCCCGCCGTACAGGCCGGCGTCGGGCAGCGGCTCGGGCAGCCACGGGCCGACGTATTCCTCACGGCGCGCGCGGGCCGATTTGATGTAGTCCAGGCACAGGCGGGTCACGGTGCGGGACAGGTAGGCGCGCGGCGCGTCGACCTGCGCTCGATCGACATCGCGCCAGCGCAGCCAGGCTTCCTGCACCATGTCCTCCGCCTCGGACCATGAGCCCAGCATGCGGTAGGCCAGTCCCTGCAAAACACGGCGATGGGGCTCGAAATCGGCGACGGCGTCGCCTGCGGTCAATGCGCTCATGCTGGGCGTCGGCCTTCAGTCTTTGGGATGCACGGAACGGAAACCGACGGCGATGCGGTTCCAGCCGTTGATCATGTTGATGACCAGCGTCAGGTTAACCCGCTCCTCTTCGCTGAAGTGGCGGGCCAGTTCGTCGTAGTCGGCGTCGGGCGCGCCGGTGTCCGCCAGCCGGGTCAGCGCTTCGGTCCAGGCCAGGGCGGCGCGCTCGCGGCCGGAATACAGCGACGACTCGCGCCAGGCCGGCAGCAGGTAGATGCGCATCTCGGTCTCGCCCAGCTTGCGGGCGTCGCTGCAATGCATGTGGATGCAATAGGCGCAGCCATTGATCTGGGAGGAACGGATCTTGACCAGCTCGATCAGGCTTTTTTCCAGGCCGCAATGCTCGGCGGCCTCGGTCAGGGCCAGCATGGCCTTCACGGCCTTGGGCGCGGCGGTATAGGGATTCAGGCGGGCGGTGCTCATGATGGTCTCTCTCTGCTCATGCGGTTGGAAAAGGGATCGGGCGTCCGTTGCGAAGCGCCGTCGTGCATAAGACGAGACAGCCGGCGGCCGCGTGACAGCCGGCCGCCGGAAAATTGTAAAAGTTATCGCCGCGACGGCGCCGCCCCGCCGCCGCCATGGACGCCCGCGATACCCGGCCCTAGCCTTCCTCGACGATGCGCGGCTCGCACAGCACCGGGAAATTCACCGAATTGGCGATGTAGCAGAAGTGATGCGCGCGCTCGTGCAACGCGGCGGCCAGCGCGGTGTCCGCCCCCGGCGCCACGCCGACGACGGGACGCAGCACCACCCGCGTGAACGCCCCGCCGCGCTCGGGATCCTCGGCCATCAGGCCCTCGGCCTCGTCGCGGTACGACAGCACGCGCACGCCCTCGACGGCGCACAGGTGCAGATACCAGAGCTTGTGGCAGGCCGATAGCGACCCGACCAGCAGGTCTTCCGGATTCCAGCGCGTCCGGTCGCCGCGAAACGCGGGGTCGGATGAGCCGGGGATGTCGGGCTTGCCCTCGGCCTGGATCAGGTGGTTGCGCGAATAAGACTTGTAGTCGGACGTGCCGGAGCCGGTGTTGCCGGTCCATTCCACGCGGACGAGGTAGCGGTGTTCGCCGTTCATTGCGATGATGCGCCTGTCGGATGAAGGGCAGGACAGCGTAATGCACGCCTCCGCGCGCCGTCTCGCGTCTTACATCCGGTTTCAGCGGCCCGCGGCTTCCATCCGTATCGTGGGCCGGTTTTGCCAAACAGGAGCTCGCCATGATGATCAAGACCACCCTGACCTGCGCCCTGACGCTAGCCTTCCTGACCGCCTGCGCTCCGTCGCGCAACGCCGCCCCCGTGGACAGCCACACGGCGCGCGACTCGCTGGACTGGGCCGGCAGCTACGAAGGCGTGCTGCCCTGCGCCGACTGCCCGGGCATCCGCACGCGCGTGACCCAGTCCGACAACGGCCGCTACGAAAAGCAGACCCAGTACCTGGACCGCCAGCCCCAGCCCGAAGTCGTGGCCGGCACCTTTTCGTGGGAATCCGACGGCAGCACCATCCGCCTGGACGCCTCCGGCGACAGCCAGCGCTACTTCGTCGGCGAAAACCAGCTGACCCAGCTATACCGTGACGGCACCCGCCCCACCGGCCCGCTGGCGCCCCACTACGTACTACCCCGCATGAGATAGCCGCCCCAAAGCGCCCGCGTGCTCCTCAGGAGTGCATGCCTGTGGGCCGCAAGAATGAGCCCGCCCCGCAAGACGCTGCCCCAAAGCGGGATGCCACGGATCCGGCTCCGCCGGTCCGTAGGCATGCCCCTGGGGGAAGCGCGCAGCGCTTCGGGGGGGCCTCATTCAGTGGCTGATCATCCAGGGGCGGGAGCCGGCGAAGGACTTGGCGCCGTCCGCCGCCACCCGGGTCTTGCCGGACTTGCGTCCGCCCGAGCAGCAGCCGCAGTTCATGCCGTGGCCGGCGCGCGAGCTGCGCGGCTCGTTGGCGTTGCGCTCGTTCGCCGCGCGCGCCCGGTTCACCGCCGACGACAGCGCCGAGATGGCCGGCGCGCCGCCCACGATGCGTTCCGAGGACGCGCCGCATTGCGGGCAGTCGGCGGGATCGCGCCACTGCGCCAGCGGCCGCAGCGCCGAGAACTCGCCGCAGCCGCCGCAGGCATAGTCATAGATGGGCATGATGCGGGCTCCTAGCGATCGCGCGACAGCGGCATGTCGACGCCACCCTTGATGTGCTTCACCGGTCCCGAGGCCGAGGGCTGGATGTCGAAATCGAAGATCTCGGTCGGCAGCCACAGCGTGGCGCAGGAGTTGGGAATGTCCACCACCCCGCTGATATGGCCCTGCACCGGCGCGCACCCCAGGATGGAATAGGCCTGGGCGCCGGAATAGCCGAACTTCTTCAGGTATTCGATGGCGTTCAGGCAGGCCTGGCGATAAGCCACGTTCACGTCCAGGTAGTGCTGCTTGCCCTGCTCGTCGACCGAGATGCCTTCGAAGATCAGGTAATCCTTGTAGGTCGGCGTGATCGGGCTGGGCTTGAAAATGGGATTGCGGATGGCGTACTTGTCCATGCCGCCCTTGATCAGCGACACGCGCATGTGGACCCAGCCGGCCATCTCGATGGCGCCGCAGAAGGTGATTTCGCCGTCGCCCTGCGAGAAGTGCAGGTCGCCCACCGACAGGCCGCCGCCCTTGACGTAGACCGGGAAGAACACGCGCGCGCCGCGCGAGAGGTCCTTGATGTCGCAGTTGCCGCCGTGCTCGCGCGGCGGCACCGTGCGCGCGCCCTCGGCCGCCGCGCGATCGCGGTCGGCGCCCTGCAACGCGCCCATGTGCGCGGTCTTGGGCGCGGGCGGGTTGGCCAGCGGCGGCACGCGGTTCGGATTGGTGTCGATCAGCGCCTGCTCGCGCTTGTTCCAGTCGTCCAGCAATTTCTTGTCGGGCAGGCAGCCGATCAGGCCGGGATGGATCAGGCCGGCGAAATTCACGCCCGGAACGTGGCGCGAGGACGTGAACATGCCGTGGAAATCCCAGATGGATTTCTGCGCGTGCGGAAAATGATCGGTCAGGAAGCCGCCGCCATTGTTGCGGCTGAAGAAGCCGTTGAAGCCCCACAGGCTGTCGGGCTTGGCGCCGATGTCCAGCAGGTCCACCACCAGCAGGTCGCCGGGTTCGGCGCCCTCCACGCCCACCGGCCCGGACAGGAAGTGCACGGTGGACAGGTCCACGTCGCGCACGTCGTCGGCGCTGTCGTCGTTCTTGATCGCGCCGCCGGTCCAGTCATAGGTTTCCAGGACGAAGTCGTCGCCGGGCTTGACCCAGACCGCCATCGGAATATCCGGATGCCAGCGGTTGTGGATCTGCTTGTTCTCGTAGGGGGATTGGGCCAGGTCGACCTTGATGAGCGTGTCGGTCATTCTCTTTCATCTCCAGCGTGGGCGTTGATAAAACAGAACTGTCTGTCCAGGATCATCCAGCCGGACGGCGCGGGCGCGCCCCGCAGATCCTTGACATGTAAAGCAAGGTAGACCAGTTTCGGGTGGAGGTAAACCGTGTTCGGGCCGATTTCGATCAGGGGATTCCTGGGGTTGCCTATATCGCCTGCTTGCCCACCGCAGGCAATGCGAAAAACCAGCGTGTCAAGGGATTTCCACCTATCAAGAATGAGGATGGAGCCATGTCCTTCGAGGCGGCAAGATGTAGCCGGATGACTACAAAGTTTCTTGCACCTTCGTAGCCATATGGCTACACTTCTTTTCGTAGCCTCATGGCTACAAGAATCACGGACCAGGAAACGCACATGACAGTCATCGACTATCAAAAGGCGAGGCCAGGAACCCGTGAAAGAACTCCGCAGCACCCAAGCCTATGATGACTTCGAAGCCCGCCTGAAAGACAAGGTCGGCAAGGCGCGAATACAAGCACGCATACAGCGACTGGCCCTCGGAAACCCAGGCAGATGCCGGCATCTGGAAAAGGGAGTCTCTGAATTGAAAATTGATTTCGGTCCCGGCTATCGGGTGTATTTCACCGAACGCATCGCGGGAACCATCGTCATCCTGCTTGCAGGAGGAGATAAATCGACCCAGGACGCCGATATCAGGATGGCGCTACGCCTGGTCGACAAACTGGACTGGAATTTCTGAAAACCAGACGGCTGCCGTCAACGCCGTTGAAGCTGCCAGCATCGCCCCCTTTACTGTCGCTCCACAGGGAGCCCCCCATGCGCAAACTGACGACACGGAAATACGACATCGCGGAGCGCCTGAAAACGCCCGAGGAAATGGCGCTCTACCTGGACGCATGCATCGCCGAAGGCGATGCGGCGCTGATTGCCAAGGCGCTCGGCGATATCGCGCGCGCCAAGGGCATGACCCAGGTCGCGCGGGACACCGGGCTGTCACGCGAGAGCCTGTATAAAGCGCTGTCCGGGGAGCGCGCCCCCGACTTCAGCACCATTCTCAAGGTCTTGCGCGCGCTTGGCCTGCGCCTGCATGCCACCCTTGCCTGAGCGCTGCATGGCAGCCCAGTTATGATGCAGTCCCCGAACCCGGCGCGCCCTTTCCTGTTGCGCCCTTCCGCCTGTCCATGACCGCATCCCGCCTCCTGTCCGCCGCCCTGCTGCTCGCCGCCTTCTCCAGCTCGGCTGCCGCCGAAGACTGCGTCGCGGCCTTCGATTCCGCGCAGTCGGACTACCGGCGCGCCCAGTCGGCGCAGGACGCGCTGGAAGCGACGCGCGGCGGCAAGCTCGACGGCACGCTGTGCCAGGGGCGGCTGGACCTGCTGGACCTGCGCTTCGAACTGGCCGACCGCTACGAAGTCTGCGCGCGCGATGGCGGAACCTTTCCCGCCGACACGGCCGACGCGATGGATCGGGAAGCCGGCATGCTGGCTTCGCAGAAATCCGACTGGATCAAGGTCTGTGGCCCGCTCATGAAGTAGCCGGCGCAGGCCGCGCCGCGACCGCGACGGGCACGGACCGCCGCAGTCGATATGCGACAATGGCTGCTCACTTCACCGCCGGGAGCGCCCCCGCCATGAACCTCTAAGCCTTCCTCCGATCCGTCCTTGCCGCCGGCAGCCCGCCGCGTCCGCAAGGCCCGTTCATCGTCAGGAGCGCTTCATGGCCCACGCACCCCACGCGCCCGCGCCGGCGCGGCCCCTTTCCTCTGCCCTGCAATCCCGCGCGCCGCTCGCGGCGACTTTCCATATCAGCCTGCGCCACGTCAGCCATGCGCTGCCCGACGGCCGCATGCTGCTGGAAGACGCCAGCCACGATTTCGGCGTGGCGCGCCACGGCCTCATCGGGCGCAACGGCGCGGGCAAGACGCTGCTGCTGCGACTGCTGCTCGGCGAACTGCCTGCGCAATCCGGCCGCATCGAGCGTCGCGGACGCATCGCCGCCGTGCCGCAGTCCCTGCCCGCCGGCCCGGGCGTCACGCTGGCGGATGTGGCGGGCATGACGCCCGCGCTGCGCGCCCTGGCGCGCATCGAGGCCGGCACCGGCAGCCAGGCCGACTTCGACCTGATGGATGGCCGCTGGCGCGTCCGCGAGGAATGGCCGCGCATGCTGGCGGACGCCGGTCTGCCGGCCTGGCCGCCGGAACGGCCGGCAAGCGCCGTCAGCGGCGGCGAACTGACCCGCGTGGCGCTGGCCGGCGCGCTGGCGCAAGGCGCCGACGGACTGCTGCTGGACGAGCCCACCAATCATCTGGACGCCCGCGCCCGGGGCTGGCTGATGGACAGGCTGACCACCTGGCGCGGCGGCCTGATCGTCGCCAGCCATGACCGGACCCTGTTGGACACGATGTCGGACATCGTGGCGCTGGAACGCGGCGCGCTGGCCGGCCACGCCGGCAACTACAGCGCCTATCGCAGGCACCATGAACAGCAGGCCGCCTCGGCCGATGCCGCGCTGGCCCACGCCCGCGCAGAACGCGATGCCGGCCTGCGGGCACTGCGCCAGCGCCACGACGCCGAGCAGCGACGCGGCGCGCGCAATGCGCGGCAGGCGCGCGACGCAAATCAGGCGCCCATCCTGCTGGGCATGAAGAAGGCCAGCGCTGAACGGCACGCCGGCCGCGAGCGGCTGCGCATGCAGGCCGCCGCCCAGGCGCTGGACGCCGCCGTGCGGCAGGCGGCCGCCAAGGTCGCGCCCGCCGCCGCCATCGCGCTCGCCCTGCCCGAAACCGCCGTGCCGGCCGGCCGCCGCGTGCTGCATCTGGAGGCGGCGACCCCGCCCTGGCCCGCCGGCGCGCCAGCCCTGTCGCTGAACCTGTCCGGCCCCTTCCGGCTGGCCCTGCAAGGCCCCAATGGCTGCGGCAAGAGCACGCTGCTGGCCATGCTGGCCGGCGAACTCGCGCCCCTCGGCGGGCGCTGCGAGGTCGGCGTGCCGACGGCCATCCTGGACCAGCGTGCCTCGGCGCTGGGCGATGCCGAGACGCTGCTGCAAGCGCTGGACCGGCTCGGTGCGCGGTTGCCCCAGGGCGAATTGCGCAGCCGGCTTGCCCTGCTGGGCCTGGGCCCCGCCCAGGTGGATGCGCCAGCGGCCCGGCTCAGCGGCGGCGAAAGGATCAAGGCGGCGCTGGCCTGCGCGCTGTGGCGGCGGGAGCCGGCGCAATTCCTGCTGCTGGACGAACCCACCAATCATCTGGACCTGGCGTCGGTGCAGGCGCTGGAGGAGGCGCTGTCCGGCTATCCCGGCGCGCTGGCGGTGGCCTCGCACGACGCGGCCTTCCTGGCGGCGCTGCGGCCCACGCATCGGCTCGCCTGGGAAAACGGGAGATGGACGGACGCAACGGCGGCGCCGGCATGACCCAAGCCGGCACGGCGCCGGCCTGACGCCGGGTAATCCCGAATGCCCTGACAGCAACGAATCGTTAATAATTCGCTAACGTTTTGTCATCGATCCCTTGCTGTCCGCCGTACCCCATGCCTGCTTCCCGCCGGGACGCCATCGTTTCCTCCTCCCATCTCGCTTCTTCCTCCCCCGAGCTGTCCGAGGTGGAGTTCGGCCTGATCATCGCCTCGCACGCCTTCAACCGTTGGATGGTGCGTTGCATGGCCTGCGCCGGCCTGCCCGAGCTGACCTCGCTGGATATCCTGGTCCTGAACCATGTGTTCCATCGCGGCCGCGGCAAGAAGCTGGCCGACATCTGCTTCACGCTCAATGTCGAAGACACGCACCTGGTGAACTACTCGCTCAAGAAGCTCGAGCGGCTGGGCGTGGTGCGCGGCGTCAAGACCGGCAAGGAAGTGATCTATTCCACCACCGACGAAGGCGCCGCGGCGATCCGGCGCTATGCCGAGGTGCGCGAGCAATGCCTGGTCAAGCCCTACATCGATTCGCCCGCCGCGGACGAGGCCAGCCATCAGCTGGCCAACACCCTGCGCGCGCTTTCCGGCCTGTACGACCAGGCCGCGCGCGCCGCCACCTCGCTGTGAGATTCCACGTTGTCTAGCTCCACTGCCTCCCCTGCCGCCCCGCTGCTGTCCGTGCGCGGCGTATCGGTCGACTTCAATACCGACAACGGCGTGTTCCGCGCGGTCGAGAACCTGGACTTCGACGTGCGTCCCGGCAAGACGCTGGCCATCGTCGGCGAGTCCGGCTCGGGCAAGTCGGTCACGTCCATGGCCATCATGCGGCTGACCGACTACACCAACGGCCGCATCGCCTCGGGCCAGATCCTGTTCCGCGACGGCGCCGGCCAGGAGATCGACCTGGCGCGGGCGTCCGAGGAGCGCATGCGCGCGATTCGCGGCAACGACATCGCCATGATCTTCCAGGAGCCGATGACCTCGCTGAACCCGGTGTTCACGGTCGGCGACCAGATCATCGAGGCCATCATGCTGCACCAGCAGCTTTCGCGCGGTGCCGCCCGCAAGGCCGCGCGCGCGCTGCTGGAAAAAGTGCGCCTGCCCGACGCCGAGGCATTGCTGGACCGCTATCCGCACCAGCTGTCCGGCGGCATGCGTCAGCGCGTGATGATCGCCATGGCCCTGTCCTGCCAGCCTCGCCTGTTGATCGCCGACGAGCCGACCACCGCGCTGGACGTCACCATCCAGGCGCAGATCCTGAACACCGTGCGCGCGCTGCAGCGCGACCTGGGCACCGCCGTGATCTTCATCACCCACGACATGGGCGTGGTGGCCGAGATGGCCGACGACGTGGTGGTGATGCTGCGCGGCAAGAAGGTCGAACAGGGCACGGTGGAAGAGATCTTCCGCGCGCCCAAGCACCCCTATACCCGCGCCCTGCTGGCCGCCGTGCCGCGCCTGGGCAGCCTGACCGGCCGCGACCTGCCGCTGCGCACGCCGCAGACCGTGCTGGAGGACGGCGAGCTGCGCGAAGTGGGCGAGACCCGCGACCAGGACACCGCCCGCTACGACGAGCCGGTGCTGCGCGTGGAAAAGCTGACCACGCGCTTTGACGTGGGCCACAACCTGTTCGGCCGCGTCACGCACCGCGTGCACGCCGTCGAGGAAGTCAGCTTCGACGTCTATCCGGGCGAGACGCTGGCGCTGGTGGGCGAATCGGGCAGCGGCAAGTCCACCATCGGCAAGACCCTGCAGCAGCTGATCGCGCCCACCGGCGGCGCGGTGCGCTACAACGGCCAGGACATCTTCTCGATGGACAGCGCCGGCCGCCAGCGGCTGCGCCAGGAGATCCAGTACATCTTCCAGGATCCCTACGCCTCGCTGGACCCGCGCAAGACCGTGGCCTTCAGCATCGCCGAACCGATCCGCACGCACGGCCTGCTGTCGGACGAGGCCGCCATCGCGCGCCGCGTCGGCGAGCTGCTGGAACAGGTGGGCCTGAAGCCCGAGCACGCCGCCCGCTATCCGCATGAATTCTCGGGCGGCCAGCGCCAGCGCGTCTGCATCGCGCGCGCGCTGGCCAGCAACCCCAAGCTCATCATCGCCGACGAATCGGTGTCGGCGCTGGACGTGTCGATCCAGGCGCAGATCCTGAACCTGCTGATGGACCTGCAGAAGGACCGTGGCCTGTCCTACCTGTTCATCACCCACGACATGGCGGTGGTGGAGAAGGTCAGTCACCGCGTGGCGGTGCTGTACCTGGGCCAGATCGTGGAACTGGGCACGCGCCGCCAGATCTTCGAATCGCCGCAGCACGCATACACCCGCAAGCTGCTGGCCGCCGTGCCGGTGGCCGAGCCGGGCCGCCACATCGACACCTCGCTGATCGAAGGCGAGATCCCCAGCCCGGTGCGCCGCGTCGGCGACGAGCCGGCCATCATTCCCCTGGCCGAGTTCGCGCCCGGCCACCTGGTCGCCCGCGCGGCCTGATTCCCTTACGTCAGCATATTCCCCGTCCCTGGAGGCGACCATGCATTTCCTCAGCAAGACCTTCTCCGCCACCGCGCTGGCCCTGGCCCTGGGCGCCGCCCTGCCCGCCGCGCATGCCGCCGGCACGCTCAACGTGGCCATCAACCAGGATCCGGGCAGCTGGGACCCGATCGACACCTTCGTGACCTTCTGGGGCTCGGTGGGCAGCAACCTGTACGACGGCCTGACCATGCGCGGCGCCGACCTGAAGCTGCAACCCGGCCTGGCCACCAAGTGGGAATACCTGGACGACAACAAGCGCCTGCGCTTCACGCTGCGCCAGGGCGTCAAGTTCCATAACGGCGAGCCCTTCAACGCCGAGGCCGTGAAGTTCACCTTCGACCGCCTGCTGGGCGCGGAAGGCGCCAAGGGTCCACAGAAGTCCAACTACGACTCGATCGGCGAGGTGAAGGTCGTGGACGAGAACACCGTCGACTTCATCCTCAAGCAGCCGGACCCGGTGCTGCTGACCAAACTGGCCGGCTACGGCGCCATGATCGTGCCGCCCAAGTACATCCAGGAAAAGGGCGAGGACAACTTCAACACCCACCCGGTCGGCACCGGCCCGTTCAAGTTCGAGAGCTACCAGCCCAAGGTCAACGTGACCCTGGCGCGCAATGACGAATACTGGGGCGGCAAGCCCAAGCTGGACAAGGTGGTCTACCGTTTCATCGGCGAGCCCGGCACCCAGGTCGCCGAGCTGCAGGCCGGCCGCGTCGACATCGCCACGCTGATCCCGCTGGGCCTGATCGAGACCGTGAAGAAGTCCGGCAACGCCGACGTCATCTCGACCGGCGGCCCGGTGGCTTTCGCCCTGCGCTACAACACCAAGACCGGCATCACCAGCAACCGCGACGTGCGCCGCGCGCTGATCATGGCCGTGGACCGCGACGCCATCGTCAAGCAGCTGCTGCTGGGCCAGGCCAAGACCATCGCCAGCTTCCAGGGACCGCAGTCGTTCGGCTACAACCCCGAGCAGAAGCCCCTGCCCTTCAATCCCGCCGAAGCCAAGAAGCTGCTGGCCGCCGCCGGCGTGAAGCCGGGCGCCACGGTGCAGATCGACGTGCGCGGCAGCGACTCGAACTTCCGTGAAGTGGCCCAGGCCGTGTCCGGCTACCTGCAGGCCGTGGGCGTGCGCGCCGCCATCAAGCCGTATGAGACCGGCGTGCTGCTCAACGACATCATCCCCGGCGGCAAGACCGGCGAAATGTGGCAGAACCAGTGGGGCGGCTGGACCTACGACTACGACAACACGGCCTACCTGATGTACCACACGGGCCAGAAGTGGAACCCGTACGACAACGACGCCAAGCTCAACGCCATGCTGGAAGCGCAGCGCACCGTCTACGACGTGAAGAAGCGCGAAGCCATGCTGCAGGAAATCGCCGGCTACGTGGCCGACCAGGCTCTGGAGCTGCCGCTTTACAGCCTGAACACCATCGTGGGCGTGAACAAGCGCGTCAAGAACCTGGAAGTGCCCGGCGACATCCGCTTCCGCTTCCTGAACACCTCGGTTGACTGAGCGCCGCCCTGGCGCTGACTTGAAGCATTAACCCCACCGACCCGCCCCGGCGCAAGCCGGGGCGGCGCCTTATGACCGGATTTCTCATCAAACGCGTGCTGCAGGCGGTCTTCGTGATCGTGGCCGTCACGCTGCTCGTTTCCTATGCCGTGCGCCTGACCGGCGACCCCGCGCTGATGCTCAGCCAGGGCTCGGGCAGCGTCACCGAGCAGGACCTGGCCAACATCCGCCAGGCGCTGGGCCTGAACCGCCCGTTCCACGAACAGTACCTGTCCTACATGCAGGGCCTGCTGCACGGCGACTTCGGCCGCAGCTTCATGGGCGGCACCCCGGTCGCCAAGCTGATCGGCGACGCGCTGCCCGCCACGCTGATGCTGGCCTTCAGCTCGCTGATCGCCTCGATCCTGATCTCGCTGCCGCTGGGCATCCAGGCCGCCATCAAGCGCGGCAAGCCCACCGACCAGGCCATCCGCATCCTGTCGCTGGTGGGACTGTCGTTCCCCAACTTCTGGCTGGCGCTGATGCTGGTGCTGCTGCTGTCCATCACCTTCCCGCTGCTGCCGCCCTCGGGCTGGAGCGGCCCGGCCAGCCTGGTGCTGCCGTCGCTGACCATGGCCATCATCCTCAGCGCCACCAACATCCGCCTGGTGCGCACCACCATGCTGGAAACGCTGTCGGCGCAGTACATCATGGTCGCGCGCAGCAAGGGCCTGAAGGAACGCGTGGTGCTGTACAAGCACGCGCTGCGCAACTGCGCGATTCCGCTCATCACCTACCTGGGCCTGCAGTTCGGCGGCCTGATCGGCGGCATCGTGGTCATCGAGATGGTGTTCAACTGGCCCGGCCTGGGCACGCTGGCGTTCGACGCCATCTCCGGCCGCGACTACCCCGTGCTGCAGGGCACGGTCACGGTGCTGGCCGCCGTCATCGTTCTGGTCAACCTGATCGTCGACATCGCCTACGGCATCGTCGATCCCCGTATCCGCACGCGCTGAGCCCCATGCAGACCACCACCACCACCGCCGCCCCCAAGGCCGCCAAGCCGCGCAGCCGCTACCGCTCGCTGGAGTTCGTGCTGGGCGCCTGCCTGACCGGCGTCATGATCCTCCTGGTGCTGGCCTCGGGCTGGCTGTTCCCCGACGGCGGCGAATCCATGGACCTGGCCGCCCGCCTGACCGCGCCCTTCGCCAGCGCGGCCCACCCCTTCGGCACCGACCCGCTGGGCCGCGACGTGCTCGCCCGCGTCATCGTCGGCGGCAAGATTTCGCTGCTGGTCGGCTTCGCCTCGGTGCTGGGCGGCGCGCTGCTGGGCATCATCATGGGCCTGATCTCCGGCTACTACCGGGGCTTCTGGGACATGATCGTGATGCGCTTCGCCGACGTGCAGCTGGCGCTGCCCTTCATCCTGGTGGCCATCACGTTCATCGCCATCCTGGGCGGCGGCCTGTTCAACGTGATCTTCTTCATGATCATCTCGCAATGGGTGCAGTACGCGCGACTGGTCCGCGCCCAGGTGCTGGCGCTGCGCGAACGCGAGTTCGTGCTGGCCGCGCGCGCCTTCGGCGTGCGCGACCTGGCCATGATCCGCCACCACATCGTGCCCAACCTGCTGGGCCCGCTGGTCATCCTGATGACGCTGAACGTCGCCAACAATATCCTGCTGGAAAGCAGCCTGACCTTCCTGGGCCTGGGCGTGGATCCCATGATCCCGAGCTGGGGCGGTATGCTTGCCGACGGCCGCACCTACATGCAGACCGCATGGTGGGTCAGCGTCTTCCCCGGCCTGGCCATCATGCTGACGGTGCTGGGCCTGAACCTGCTGGGCGACTGGCTGCGCGACCGCCTCGATCCCACCGGCAAGGCCTAGGCCTCCAAGGAACACACGCATGTCATTGCTGGACAAAACATTCGACCGCACGCTGGACGCCTGGACCCACGCCTACATGGCGCCGGCCTGGCGCGGCGCGCACCTCGAGGGCTGGCTGTTCGAGGACGCCCAGGCGCGCCGCGCCGCCGAGGCCCGCCTGGCCCAGGCCGGCGTGCAGGCGCGCTTTCGCAGCGCCTACAAGCCGCTGCTGCATTACTTCCTGGAAGAGGTCGAGCGCGACGGCCTGGTCGCCGCCGAGATCCGCTATCCCCTGCACGAACACGCCCAGGCCAAGCGCTTCACGCTGGAGGCCTATCCACTGGTCGCCCTGCTGGACGGCGTGCGCGTGACACTGCAGCCCGGCGCGTCCGACCTGCACTATGACGTCGACCTGCGCTACGCCGACGGCCGCGAGATCCAATCGCGCGTGTTCGCGCCCAACCAGCTCGGCCATGCGCCGGACGGCGTGGCCGAACTGTCGCCCACCGGCTGGCTGCGCGTGCGCGACGCCGCCGGCGAGACCCGCGTCGACGCCGCCCAGGCCACCGAGTACCAACTGGCGTTCCGCGCCGCCGTCGACGCGGTGCGCAACCATGCCTGGGGCGCCCACGAACCCTACTTCGAGCGCCTGGAGATCCGCGTCGACCTGCCAGGCATCGACTTCGCGCTGCCGGTCGACGAGGAAATCGTCAGCACCTACGAGGCGCTGCACGAGGACCTGTACTTCTCGCTGCTGGAACACTTCCAGCAGCATTCCGGCCGCCCGCCCGGCGACCGCGGCCTGCAGCCCGGTCAGATCATTCCCGACGTGCGCCGCCACGACGGCGCCGCGCGCGTGCGCATCTCGGTCGAAGCCTTCACGCCCATATCGGCGGTCACGCCCGCCCTGCCCGGCTTCCCGCTGGCGCAGGCGCGCGAGCCGCTATCGGCGGCGCAGATCGCCGGCTGCATGGCGGCCCTGGGCGGCGACACGTTCCAGGCCACCTCGCGCCAGGGCCGGCCGGTGCTGGGCACCTACCTGCGCGGCCCCGGTCCCGCCGTCTTCATTTCCGGCGCCCAGCACGCCAACGAAACCTCCGGCGTGGTCGGCGCGCTGCGCGCGGCGCAGGCGCTGGCCGCCAGCGGCAAGGGCCACTTCGCGCTGATCGCCGCCGAGAATCCGGACGGCTACGCCCTCTTCGCGCGCCTGCGCGAGCAGCATCCGCGCCACATGCTGCACGCCTCGCGCTACAGCGCGCTGGGCGACGACATCGCCTACCGCGAGCGCGCGCCGTTCTTCGAGCGCGACGGCCGCCACCAGGCGCACGCCATCAGCGGGGCCCAGCTGCACATCAACCTGCACGGCTATCCCGCCCATGAATGGACGCGCCCCTTGTCAGGCTACCTGCCGCGCCATTTCGAGCTGTGGACCATCCCGAAAGGCTTCTTCCTGGTGCTGCGCCACCACCCCGGCTGGGGCGAACGCGCGCGCCGGCTGATCGAGGGCGTCACGGCCCGGCTGGCCCGCAACGTGCCCGGGCTGGTGGAATTCAATGCCCGGCAGCTGGAACTGTTCCGCGCGCATGCGCTCGAAACCGGATTCGCGGTAATGAACGGCATCCCGGTGCAGGTCACGGAAACGGACCGCGAGGAATTGCCCATGGCGCTGATCTCCGAGTTTCCGGATGAAACCGTCTACGGCGACCGCTATGTTTTCGCGCATACTGTCCAGATGGAAACCGTGCTGGCGGCAACCGACATCTATCGTTCAGGGCTTTAGCGACACGCGACACGGCGCCGACCGGCCGGCGCCCGACATACAGAATCAATAAGAAAATGAACATCCGAGAACGCAACCACGGCGACGATCTGGCCCTGGTGGACATCTGGCTCAGGTCCGTCCGCGCCACCCATGCCTTCCTGACCGAAAAGGACATCCAGGCGCTGTACCCGCAGGTGCTCAACGTGCGCCTGCCCGCCGTGCGGGTCTGGGTCTGTGAGGACGAGGCCGGCGAGATCGCCGGCTTCATCGGCCTGAAGGGCAACAAGGTGGACATGCTGTTCGTGGACGCCAGCAAGCGCGGCAAGGGCGCGGGACGGCGCCTGCTGAATTTCGCGCTCTCGCTGCACGGCTCGCTGCAAGTCGACGTGAACGAGCAGAATCCGCAAGCCATCGGCTTCTACCGGCACTACGGCTTCGTCGACGTCGGCCGCTCGGAACACGACGAGGCCGGCCAGCCCTTCCCCATCATCCACATGAAACTGGCGGGCTGAACCCCGCCGGCGGTCTTGCGCCAAGACGCGCCGCTCCCTCGCGGCCCGATCAGGCTGTGCTGCCGGGCGGATGCGCCCGCAAGCCTGCGCGGGACCACACGCTAGGCCTCGGGATGACGCGCCTTCCAGGCCTTCAGCTCGTTGCGATAGCGGTCCATCGCCTCGTTGTAGAGGTCGTACACACAGGGTATGCAGCCGCTGTTGCAGCATTCCTCGGGCGCGGGCGCCTCGGGAGGAACGGGCGGCGGGTCCTGGTCGATCGGGGGTACGGCGCGGATGTTCATGACGGAATGTTAGCGCTCCGGCGCGGCGCCGCCAGGCTTGCCGCCCAGGTGCGCGCCGGTTGAGACAGACTCGCCCTCCTGCCATTGCCCCCGACCCAGTTCATAGCGCAGCTTGGGTTCACCCGTGACGGAAGACGCCTGGCCCGCGCAGCGCAAGCCGGCCTTCTCCAGCACACGGCGCGAGGCGCCGTTCGACGCCAGCACGGTCGCCGTCATGCTGGACAGTTCCAGCAAGCCGAATCCCATGGCCACGAGCGCGCGGGCGATCTCTCCGGCATAGCCCAGGCCCCAGGCCGAAGGCACGAAGGCGTAGGCGATCTCCGCCACGGACGCGCCATCACGGGCCCCGGCCTCGGACGCGACACGCTTGAGTCCGGCGCGGCCAATCAGCGCGCCGCTGCCGCGCTCATTCAGCACATACATGCCGAAACCATGCCGGGACCAATGCTCGGTGTTCTGCAACAGATAACGCCGGCTGGCCGCCGTATCGCGCGTGCCGCCCATGGTGGCCATCAACGCCGCGTCGGCGTGCATGGCGGCCACGAAAGCACCGTGCGTCCCGGTCATGCGCGTGGCGCGCAGGCGCTCGGTGACGAAGGCGTCGGGCAACCCCGTCCGCGTTGCGCCCTCAGCCATGTCCTGCGCCTTCATGACCACCTCAGCCCCAGCATGCTCCAGCGCACGTCGCCGCGATCCAGCATGTCCCCGCGCGTGCCCAGATGATGGCTGGACAGCCCGTGGCGCGCGGCCAGCGCGATGGTCTCGGCAGCCGACACGTCGAACATGCGACGGCCCGGCGGCACCGGGCCGTGGCGCAGCGTCATCAGGATCTGGCCGCCCGGCGCCAGCAGCCCGGCCAGGCTGGCCATGCCTGCGACGCGCTCGTCCTCGTCCAGATGCATCCAGACCGCCGTCAGCATGATCAGGTCATAACGCTCGCCACGCGCCCGCAGGCCGTCCAGGCCGGGCAAGGCGTCATCGCTCCACGCCAGTCCCGGCACGTCATGGCGGCGCTGGCCTTCGGCGCGCAGCTCGGCGGTGGGTTCAACCGCGATCACCTGGTGGCCCATGCGCGCCAGCGCCGCGGCGTCCCGGCCCGAGCCGGCGCCGATGTCCGCGATGCGGGCCGGCGCCGGCGGGATCAGATGGGCCACTTCGGCATGCACGTCGGCAAAGCTGATGCTCTCGTAGCGCTCGGCCAGGGCCATGGCGTGCTCGCCATAACCCTGGGTTCCCGACACCCGGGTCATTGCTGGCCGGGCTGGCTCGGCGGGGGGGGGGGGGGGGGGGGGGCCG
>NZ_JBICCO010000099.1:0-23799 GCF_043119405.1 Achromobacter sp. 413638 | reverse complement strand
CCCCCCCCCCCCCCCCCCCCCCCCCCCCCCCCCCCCCCCCCCCCGGCGGTCTCAACGCGGCAACGGGGATGCCGCCCGGCGTTCGGCGCGATGGCACCAGCGCAGCACGCGCCAGGTCGACAGCATCATCAGGAGCAGCACGAACAGGAACGGAAAGCCCGTGGCCACCGAGGCGGCCTGCAGGGAATTGAGGCCGCCGCCCAGCAGCAGGATGAGCGCGACCACGCCCTGGGCCACGGCCCAGAAGATGCGCTGGATGATGGGCGCGTCGACTTTGCCGCCGGCGGTGATGCCATCGATGACCAGCGAACCGGAATCCGACGAGGTGACGAAGAAGATCACCACCAGCACGATCGCGACCAGCGAGGTCAGGCCGGCCCAGGGCAGCTGGCGCAGCATCATGAAGAGCGACAGCTCGGGCTGGTTGGCCAGCACCATGTCCTGCACGCCCGTATAGCCCTGCGCCACCAGCTGGTGCAGCGCGGTGCCGCCGAAGGTCGTCATCCAGAAAATGGAAACCAGCGTGGGCGCGATCAGCACACAGACCAGGAACTGGCGCACGCTGCGGCCCTTGGAAATGCGGGCGATGAACATGCCGACGAAGGGTGACCAGGAAATCCACCAGGCCCAATAGAACGAGGTCCAGCCCTGCAGGAAGGCATTGTCGTCGCGGCCGAACGGCTGCGACAGCAGCGGCAGGTATTGCAGGTAGGCGGCGGTATTGTCCAGCAGGCCGCGCAGGATGTCGGCGGTCGGGCCCACGGCGATGATGAGCAGCATCAGCAGCAGGGCCAGCGCCACGTTCAGCTCGGACAGGCGCTTGACGCCCGCCTCGATGCCGGCCACGACCGAGCCCAGGGCGATCGCCGAGATCACGATCACCAGGATGATCTTGTTCTGCGCGTTGATCTCGATGCCATACAGGTGATGCAGGCCGGCCAGCGCCTGCTGCGCGCCCAGGCCCAGCGAGGTCGCCAGGCCGAACAGCACGGCGAACACGGCCAGTATGTCGATGGCGTTGCCCAGCGCGCCGCGCGCGTGCCGCAGTCCGAGGATGGGATAGAACACCGACCGGATCGACAGTGGCAGGCGCAGGTTGTAGGTGATCAGCGCCAGCGACAGGCCGACGACCGCGTAGATCGCCCAGGGATGCAGGCCCCAGTGGAATACCGAAGCGGCCATGGCCAGCTCCCTCGCGGGCGCGACCGCCGGGGCGACCAGCTGGCCATGCGGGTCCAGCGGCGGCGCCAGGCCCAGTGGCGGATTGTTGAAATGGTGCACGGGCTCCATCACGCCAAAGAAGATCAGTCCGATTCCCATGCCGGTGGCGAACAGCATCGAGGTCCAGCCGACGAAGGAGTATTCGGGCTTCGCATCCTGGCCGCCGATCACGACGCTGCCCATGGGCGAGAAGATCAGGAACAGGCTGAACAGCACGAAGAGGTTGGCCGCGCCCATGAAGAGCCAGTCGAACGTCGAAGTCAGCCAGCCGCGAAGGCCGTTGAGCGCGGCCTCGGTGGGGCCGGCCTGCAGCAGGGCGAAGATCACGAAGGCGGCGATCACGGCCACCGAGATGGGAAAGACGGGATGGTGGATGTCGAGGATGCCGAAGCGGATGTTGTCCTGGCCCGCCTGCGCGCTGCCCTGCAGGCGGTCCAGGAACCGATGGTGGGGATGGGTCATGATTCCGGCGCGCGCGCTACGGCGCGTGCCGCCTCCTTTGTGTTTTATGGTTGTGCCGCGCCTGGTTGCGGGCCCGCGGCGCACCTGCCTCGCATGCGACGGACCCGCAGCCATTCTTCTCCCAAGCGTTGCGCGGCTCTTTTCCGGGCCGGACGCGAAACTGCCTATTCCCGACATGGCGCGGGTCGTGCGTCGGGCGGGATGGATGCGGTCGCAATCCGTCTGCTTCCTGTCGCCTGGCGACAAGCGCGCCCGCTCCGGCGGCGTCACCATCGCGTAGGCGCGGCCGTCCGGCCGGCACGACGCCGGCGCGGCCGGCCAGGAGACGAGCGATGGCAGAGAACAGAGGCGTGGTTTACATGGGGCAGGGACGCGTCGAGGTCCAGCCCCTTCGGTTCCCCGAGCTGGCGGATCCCCGGGGACGCAGGATCGGGCATGGCGCCATCCTGAAGGTGGTGGCCACCAATATCTGCGGTTCCGATCAGCACATGGTGCGCGGCCGCACCACGGCGCCCGCCGGCATGGTGCTGGGGCACGAGATCACCGGCGAGGTCATCGAGATCGGCCCCGACGTGGAGACGCTGCGGGTCGGCGATCTGGTGTCCGTGCCATTCAACGTGGCCTGCGGCCGTTGCCGCTGCTGCAAGGAACAGGACACGGGCGTGTGCCTGAACGTGAATCCGGACCGGCCCGGCGGCGCGTATGGCTATGTGGACATGGGCGGCTGGATCGGCGGACAGGCCCGCTACGTCATGGTGCCTTACGCCGATTTCAATCTGCTGCGCTTTCCCGACGCGGCGCAGGCGATGGAGAAGATCCGCGACCTGACCTGCCTGTCGGACATCCTGCCCACCGGCTACCACGGCGCGGTGTCGGCGGGCGTGGGGCCGGGCAGCACGGTCTACGTGGCCGGCGCGGGACCCGTGGGGCTGGCGGCCGCGGCCTCGGCGCGGCTGCTGGGCGCGGCCGTCGTCATCGTGGGCGACGTGAACGCGGCGCGGCTGGCGCATGCGCGCGCGTCCGGCTTCCAGACCGTGGACCTGACGCTGGACGCGCCCCTGCCCGAGCAGGTCGCGGCGATCCTGGGCGCGCCGGAGGTGGATTGCGCGGTCGACGCGGTGGGCTTCGAGGCGCGCGGCCACGGCGGGGAGGGCTCGCGGGCCGAGGCGCCGGCGGCGGTGCTCAACGCGCTCATGGAGGTGACGCGGGTGGCGGGCCGCATCGGCATTCCCGGACTCTATGTCACCGACGATCCCGGCGCCGCCGATCCGGCCGCGCGGCGCGGCAGCCTGTCGGTGCGCTTCGGACTGGGCTGGGCCAAGGCCCATAGCTTCCACACCGGTCAGACGCCGGTGACGAAGTACAACCGGGCCCTGATGCAGGCCATCCTCTGGGACCGCCTGCGGATCGCCGACGTGGTGGGCGTGACGCTGATTTCCCTGGACGATGCGCCCAGGGGGTACGCCGAGTTCGATGCCGGCGCGCCACGAAAATTCGTGATCGATCCGCACGGCGCGCTGCTGGCGGCGTGACCGCGCGGGCCCGACGCCGGCGCGCGCCGCGTCAGGCCCGCGCGCGCCGGCGTTCGCTGTTCGGCGGATGGCCGAACTGCGAACGGTATGCCTTGCTGAAATGACAGGGTGACTGGAAGCCGCAGGCCACCGTGACGCTCATCACCGACATGTCCGTCTGCAGCAGCAGCTCGCGCGCGCGGCGCAGCCGCAGCCACAGGTAATAGCGGGTGGGCGAGATGTTCAGGTATTCCTTGAACATGCGCTGCAATTGCCGCTGCGACAGCCCCACGCTCTCCGCGATCTGGTCGAAGCTCAGCGGGTCTTCGATGTGCGCTTCCATGAGCTGCGCCGTGCTCACCAGTTCGCGTCGGTTGACGCCGATGCGCGCGGCCATCGGGATGTGCTGCTTTTCGGTGGCGCTGCGGATACGGTCCAGGATGAACTGTTCCGACACGCCGGCGGCTACCGCGTCGCCGTAGCGCCGCGCCATGAGATCCAGCATCAGGTAGAGCGGCGCGGTGCCGCCCGAACAGGTGATGCGGTCGCGGTCGGTCACGAACAGGTCTTCGGTGAATGTCATGGCCGAGAATTCCTCGCGCAGCGAGGACAGGTTTTCCCAATGCACGGCGCAGCGATAGCCGTTCATCAAGCCGGCCTTGACCAGCGCGTAGCTGCCCGTACAGAGGCTGCCCAGCGTCATGCCCAGGCGCGCCAGCCGCGTCAGCGCCCGGATCAGCGCGCCGTTGACGTGGCGCCTGACCTCGATGCCGCCACAGACGAACAGGGTCTCCATGGCGGGCGTGTCGTCCAGGCTCGCGGTGGGCGTGATGGGCAGGCCGTTGCTGCCCGTGGCGGGCGCGCCGTCGGGCGTCAGCACCGACCAGCGATACAGCGGGCGCCGGCTGACATAGTTGGCCATCCGCAGCGCCTCGACGGCGTTGACGAAGGCGATCATCGAGAAGTCGGGCAGCAGCAGGAAGCCGAAATGGCTGTGCGCCGCGTCGGGCGGATCGGGCTGGACAGGCAGGGGCCGGCTGGAAACCGGGGTGTCCGGATGGGGTTGGGGATGCATGCGTATCGACCTCGTTCAAGGCCAAGCAAACATCCGGCTGGCGTCGCCTTCGCGGGCAGGCGCCGGGCCGGGCCTGTTGCCGGCGGGTAAGCGCCGGCAGTCCAGCATGACGACCGAAAGTGCTGCTGAGTATCGGCCGTTATCGCGTTTGCGTGGAGCGGTATCGCGGGTTCAGGGAAGAAATCAGGGTTGTCCTATCGAAACCGTTGATGGAAACAGCGCCTGCCTGATCTGGCTCGCGGCGCCCGCGTTTACTTCTCGATGATCAGGTCGCTCAGGGGGCGGCTGCAGCACAGCAGCACCATGCCCTGGTCGATTTCCCGTTGCCGGATGCCGCCTTGATGGCGCATGTCGACCTCTCCGGACAGCAGTCTGACCTTGCAGGTGCCGCACATGCCTTGCGTGCACGAGGACGGCAGCCGCAGGCCGGCGGCGCGCGCGGCGTCCAGCACGGTCTGGTCCGCCGCGCAGCCCAGGCTGCGCTGGCTGCGCTCGAATCGCACGGTGTAGCTGGACCCGGTGGATGTGGCGCGCGGCTCCGGGGCCGGCGCGGTCGCTTGTTCATCGAAGGAGAAGCTCTCCTCGTGATAGCGGCTCATGTTCAGGCCGGCCTGGGCCAGCATCTCGCGCGCCGCGCGCATATAGGGCGCCGGTCCGCAGGTGAACACGGTGCGCTCGAGGAAATCCGGCGCCATGAGCGCCAGCGCGGGCAGGCTCAGCCGGCCGGTCAGTCCGTGCCAGGACGGCCGGCGGCCGAGCTGCTCGCAGACGAAGTGGGCGCGGAAGCGCGACAGGTTCGAGGCCAGCAGGTCCAGTTCGCGCTCGAAGATGATGTCGTCGGGCGTGCGGGCGCTGTGGACGAAGACGATGTCGCGGTCGTCGCACAGATCGCGGTGGGTGCGCGCCATGGACATCAGCGGGGTGATGCCCGAGCCGGCGGACAGGAACAGGTAGCGCTCGGCCGGATGCAGCGCGTTGCTGAAGACGCCCGCTGGGCCGAGCGTTCGCACCGCCATGCCCGCGCTCAGGTGGTCGTGCAACCAGTTCGACACGGGGCCGCCAGGCACGCGCTTGACGGTGATGGACAGGGTGTGCGGCTGGGTCGGCGGCGACGAGATCGTGTAGCAGCGGTTCAGCCGCGTGCCGCCGATGTCCAGCTCCAGCGTCAGGAACTGACCGGGCGTGAAGGCGAAGGCGTGGCCGGCCGGCGAGCGGAAGAAGAAGCTCTTGACGTCGTGGGTTTCGGCGCGGACGTGCGTGCACAACAGCGCTTCCTCGGTTTCGCTGTTCCAGGGCGGCGGCAGGCGTTGCCAGTACTCAGGCTGGTGCAGGCGCGGCATGGCGCCGTCGATGGACGGCGCGGCGGCCAGGGCGGTCTGGGGGGCGCTCATGGCCGCGCGTCATTCCAGGCAGTAGGCCGTCAGCCGGCCGACATACCAGTTGCAGAATTTCTCCACCAGGCCCTCGGCATAGGGGGAGTAGGGGCCGGGCTGGTAGGCCGGGTTGCGCACGCCCTGCTGCGACATCTCGACCAGCGCGCGGTCCTGGCTGTTGGTCGCGCGCCAGACCGCTGTCAGATTCTCGACGTCGTAGTCCTCGTGTTCGCGCGCATCCTTGTGCACCAGCCAGGTGGTGCGCACCAGGGTTTTTTCGGGCGCGATCGGCAGCACCGAGAAGGTGACGATGTGGTCGCTCATGAAGTGGAACCAGGCGTTGGGCTGCGTCCAGAACGACAGCCCGCCCAGGTCGGCGCGCTGGAAATTGCCCAGCAGCTTGCGCGAGGCCACCCGGCCGTCCAGGGTTTCCGATTCGCCGGCGCGGTCCAGCGGCAGGCGTCGCACGCGGTAGCCGGTGATGCGCTCGTCCAGACAGTCGAGTTCCGATGAGGGCAGTCCGTCGGCCTGCCATTCGGATTCCAGGCGTTGCGACAGCGCGTCGAAGTCGGCCAGTTGCTGCGCGTTGGCGGCCGAGGGCTGATAGCCGAAGCCGTATTCGAACAGCGAGATGGTCAGCTCGGGGTGGTTCGCCGCGCAGTGATAGCACTCGCGGTTGTTCTCCATGGTGAGCTTCCAGTTGCCTTCCTCGATGATGTCGATCTGCGCGGCGATCTTGCAGTCGTTCAGATGGTGTGGCAGCAGATAGGGTTCGACTTCGTCGCGCAGCCGGGCGAAGTCGGTCGGCGGCGTGTCCGCCAGGCAGATGAAGAGCAGGCCGGCCAGGCTTTGCACATGCACGGGCTTGAGTCCGTGCGCGCGCTTGTCGAAGCCGGCGCCCATGTGCTCGGCGTAGGCGAGCTTGCCATCCAGCGTATAGGTCCACTGGTGATAGGGGCAGACCAGATTGCCGACGGAGCCCTGCTGCTCCTGGCACAGGCGCGAGCCGCGATGACGGCAGACGTTGTGGAAGGCGCGGATCTGCTGGTCGTCGTCGCGCACGATGACGACCGAATGGCGGCCGACATCCACGGTGATGTAGTCGCCCGGCTCGGGAATGTCAGGCTCCACCGCGACATGGATCCAATGGCGGGCGAAGATCGCCTCCATGTCCAGGTCGAAGACCTGCTGGCTGAGGTAGAACGGCGCGTCCAGGCTGTGGCCCGGAACGCGGTTGGCGATCAGGGCGCGCAGTGCGTCGTCCACGCGCGGGCGGGATGGGGAAAGCGGGGCGATGATGTTCATGGTCCACCTCAGTAATCAACCAGGTTGTGAGTGCGCAGATAGGCAAGCACCGCGCGCGCTTTGTCTTCCGGGGAGCCGTGCTGAATGACTTCGCCGCCCCGGCTGGCCATGGCGGTCGCGGCCAGCAGCCGGTCGCGGCCGGAGCGTCGTTCGGGCGCGGCCAGCTTGCGCGGCCGCGCGTCGGCCGGTTCGATGCGCCAGGCGTCTGCCAGCGGCGCGGCCTGGGCGGGCGCCGCAACGGGCAGTACGCGCCCGGCGCGCTCCCGCGCATAGGCATAGCGTGGTTCGAAGGGCGCGGCGGGATGCACGGCCAGCAGCGCGGGCAGGTCGGTTTCCATGTCGCGGCGTCGGCCCTTGGGCAGAAACTGCCGCGCCCGGACCGCGCCGCTGGCCAGCTGGGCGGAGAGTACGTTGGGCAATAGCGGACGGCCCAGACGCTGCGCCAGCAGATAGGGCAGCAGGCCGCTGCCCATGCCGGATTCGCCGCGGCTGCCGCAAAGCACCAGGGCGTAGTCGCTCAGCAGGGCGGCAAGCGGATCCAGCACGTCCCGGTCGCGCGGCACGTCGATGGTCTGGACGCAGGGCGCGCCCAGCGCCAGATAGCCGCGCAATGCCGGTTCGTCGGGATCGCCGGCGTGCAGCACGGCGACGGACGCGCCACCCAGGCGCCGGGCCAGCGCCAGCGCGGCGCCGTCGTTGCGGCTCCAGCGGACGGCGCCGCTGACGGGATGGCGTCCCAGCGAGACCAGGACGGCGATGCGCGGTTCAGCCATGGGGCGTCTCCAGGGGAATGCGCGCGGCTTCGCGGGCCCGCGCGACTTCATCCAGCAGCGCTCGCGTCACGCTGTGCGCGTCGTCGATGATGCTCAGGTCGGCGCGCTTGATCAGCGGCGCGCTGGCGTCCAGGTTCACGGCGATCACGTGCCGGCAATCCTTGATGCCCTGCAGGTGCTGGACCGCGCCGGAGATGCCGAACGCCAGGTACAGGCTGGCGCTGACGGTCTTGCCGGTGGCGCCGATCTGCTGCGAACGGGGAAAGCGGCCATCGTCCACCGGCACGCGGCTGGCGCCGACGGCCGCGCCCAGCGCGGTCGCCAGCGCATGGAAACTCTCCAGGTCGTGCACGCCGTTGCCGGCCGAGACGATCAGGTCGGCTTCTTCCAATGCCAGCTCGGCGGCGTCCAGCTTGAAGCGCGCCTGTTCGCGATAGCGCGCGGGCGCCTGCGGCCAGGGGAGCTGGCGGCGCAAGCCACGGCCGGCGCAGGGCAGGGCCTCGTCGACGGCGTCGGCGGCCAGCAGCAGGATGCGGGGCAGGGGGCAGCGGGCGAGCTGCGCCGGGCCGGCCATGCGGAAGGCTTCGCTGGCGTTCAGCGAGACCACGCCCGTCGCCGCCGTGTAGCCGGTGTGCGCGGCCAGACGCCTGCCCAGGTCGGCGTCGTCGGGATCCTCGTCGGACATGAAGATGTGCAGCGGCGGATCGCCGGCGATTTCCGCCAGCAGGGCGGCCAGGGCAAGATCGGGCGCATGGGCGGCGGGCGCTTGCGCCTGGATCAGCACATCCGCTCCCAGCGCGGCCGGATCGTCGCGGCAGTCGCCGAACACCAGCAGGTGCACGGCCGTGTCCGCCTGCGCCAGCAGCGCCGCCGCCGCGACGGCCTGGCGCGCGCCCGCCGACAGCGCGCCGCGTTCGCTGTGGGCCACCGCGAGCATGCGGCGCACGGCGGGCGCCTGGCTGCGCAAGGGCTTGGCGGCGCTGGCGGCGCCGGCTTGCGCGGGCGTCGACGCATCCTCGCCGGCCGAGGCGGACTGGCCCAGCACGATGCGCTTCAGGCCCTCGGCTGTGTGGGTGTACGGCCGGCGCGGATTGATCCTGCGGATGGCGTTCATGATGTCTCCAGCGCGTCGGCGACCAGTTCCGCGATGTCGCGCACGTCGGGGCGCGGGCCGACCACGCCCTCCAGCATCGCCGTGCAGTTGGGACAGGCGACGACGACGGTGGCAGCGCCGGTTTCGCGCGCGTCGGCGATGCGGATGTCGGGGATGCGGCGCTTGCCGGGGATGTCGGTCAACGGCGCGCCGCCGCCTCCGCCGCAGCAACGGCCTTCCAGGCCATGGCGCGTCATTTCCCGCAGCGGCGCGCCCAGCCGCGCCAGCAGCTCACGCGGCGCCTCGGTTTCACCGTTGTAGCGGGCCAGGTAGCAGGGGTCGTGGTAGGTCAGGGGCGCGGACGATTCCAGCGGCTTGAGGCGGATGCTGCCTGTTCGGGCCAGGGCGGCCAGCGTGGCGGCATGATGCTCCACGGCATAGCGTCCGCCCAGCGCGGGGTACTCGTTGCGCAGACAGTGCAGCACGTGCGGGTCGGCGGTCACGATGCGCCGGAAGTCCAGGCTGTCGAGCGTCTGGATCAACGCGCGCGCCAGCTGCTGGAAGGTGGCCTCGTCGCCCAGGCGGCGCGCCACGTCGCCGGTATCTGTTTCAAGCGCGCCCAGCACCGCGAAGCGCACGCCGCCCGCCTGCAGGGCCTTGACCAGCGCGCGCAGGCTGCGCTGGTAGCGCATGTCGAACGCGCCTTCGCCGGCGATGAGCAGCGCATCCACCGGACGGCCGGGTTGGATCTGTTCCACGCCCAGGTCCACGGCCCAGTGATAGCGCGCGCCCAGGTCGAAGCCGCCCGCCGTGCCGGTTTCGCGCAGGTTCGCCAGCGCCTGGGCGGCCTTGCCGGGCGCGGCGCCATGTTCCAGCGTCTGCTGGCGGCGCATGTCGACGATGGCGTCGACATGCTCGATCAGCATCGGGCAGGCCTGCACGCAGGCGCGGCAGGTGGTGCAGGCCCACAGTGTTTCCGGCTCGATCAGTTCGGGCACGATGGGGCTGGCCGGCGCGCCGTGGTGGAATCCGACGGGCAGGCCGGGCGAGGGACTGCCCGCATAGCAGGCGTCGGTGCCCCCGGCCATGCCCACGACCAGATCCTGGATCAGCTTCTTGGGATTGAGCGGCTGGCCGGCGGCGAAGGCGGGACAGGCGGCTTCGCACTTGCCGCACTGCACGCAGGCGTCGAAGCTCAGCAGCTGCTGCCAGGTGAACGTCGCCGGCGTGCCGACGCCCAGCGTCTGGCCGTCCAGCGGCAGCGGGCGCAAGGCCGCGAGCTGGCCGCGCGGCGTCTTGCCGAAACGTTCGGGGCGGGGGTGGAAGGCCAGGTGCAGCAGGCCGGCAAGCGCGTGCTTCATCGGGCCGCCGCGCGCCAGTCCCACGGTCAGCTCCCAGGCGCCCACCGCCAGCAGCGCGGCGGTGCCCAGGCCGGTCAGCCCGGCCAGCCACGCGGCGGGCAGCGCGCCCAGCAGCAGCAGGCCCAGCGCCAGCGCCCCCAGCATCCACGGCAGCCGGTTCCACAGGCCGCGCGACAGCCGGGCGGGTGGATGGCGGCGGCGCAGCCAGACGAAAGCCAGGCCGGTCAGCATGACCAGCGCGGCCAGCGCGATGGCCATGTCCAGGGACTGCCAATAGAGCGCCAGGCCGTAGTTGAGCGCCACCAACAACATGGCGGCCACCGCCGCGCCCGCCGTGGCGATGTGGGCGCGCGCGATGTAGGGATCGCGCGCCACGACGTGGTGCAGGTCGACGAAGTAGCGCTTGGGCACGGCGAGCATGTCCAGCCAGCGGATGGGGGCGCTGCGCCCGGCGCGCCAGAGCGAGGCGCGGCGCAGCGTTCCGGCGCCGATGCCCAGCACGGCAAGCCAGAACAGTCCGGTGATGAGGGAAGGAAAGGCGGCCATGGTCAGAAGTCCTTGCACAGGCGCAGCGAGTCGTAGATGGCGCCGTGGATGTTGTGCATCGATACGCAATCGCCGACGCGGAACAGCAGGAAGCGTCCGCCGCCGGTCGGCTCGGCCAGGGCCGGCTGCGGCTCGGCGGCGTACAGGGCATGGATGTCGGTCTGGCCCAGGTTGACGGATTGGGACTTGAGCGCGCCGTACAGGGCATCGTTGGGAATGATGCCGTTCTCGATGACGACCTGATCGACTTCGCGTTCCTCGCGCTCGTCGGTGTATTCGTTGCGCAGCAGCGCGATGCGCTTGTCGCCTTCGGCGCTGACGCGCTCCAGCCAGGTATTGGGCGTCAGCACGACCTGTTGCGCGTAGAGCCTGCGGTAGAAGATGGGGAAGGTGGTGCCGCCCACGCTCTCGGAAACCTTGGTGTCCGGCGTCACCACTTCGACCAGTCCGCCACGGCTGGCGATGTAGTCGGCCACCCCCGCGCCCGCGTGGGTGCTGACGCCGTCATAGACCAGCACGCGCCTGGCCGGCTCGACGCGGCCGGCCAGCACGTCCCAGGCGCTGACGGCCAGGCCGTCGGCCACGCCCCAGGCCGGCAGGTGGTGCACATGGCTGCGCCCGCCGGTGGCCAGCACCACGATGTCGGGATCCAGTGCGCGCACATCGTCCGCATCGGCGGCCTGTCCCAGCCGGCAGTCGATGCCCAGGCGCTTGATTTCAAGGTCGAACCAGCGGACGATGCCCGCCATCTGCTCGCGCTGCGGCGCTTTGGCGGCCAGCAGGATCTGCCCGCCCAGCGCGGCGTTGCTTTCCAGCAGCACCACGTCATGGCCGCGCTCGGCGCTGACGCGCGCCGCTTCCATGCCCGCCGGCCCGGCGCCCACCACCACGATCCGGCGGCGCCTGCCCCGGGTCGGGACGATGCGGTGCGGCATGGTGGTCTCGCGCGTGGTGGCGGCGTTCTGCACACAGAGCACGTCCAGGCCATCGTACTGGCGGTCGATGCAGTAGTTGGCGCCCACGCACTGCTTGATCTCGTCCTCGCGGCCATCGCGGATCTTCACGACCATGTGCGGATCGGCGATCTGCGCCCGCGTCATGCCCACGAGGTCGGCCGCGCCGCTGGCCAGCACGCGCTCGGCCTGGTTGGCGTCGCGAATGCTCTGCGCGTGCATGACGGGGATCTTCACCACCGATTTGATGCCCGCCGACAGGTGCACGAAGGGCTCCGGCGGCAGCGCCATCGGCGGCATACAGTTGGCCAGCGTGTTGTGCGTGTCGGCGCCCGAGCCGATCACGCTGAGGTAGTCGATCAGGCCGGTCTCGGCCATGGCCTGGGCGATTTCCTTGAGCATGTCGTGGTTCAGGCCGTCCTCGTGGAATTCGTCGCCGCACATGCGCAGGCCCACGCAGAAATCCTTGCCGACGGCCTCGCGCACCGCCTGCAGCACCTGCATGCCGAAGCGCAGGCGGTTCTCCAGACAGCCGCCGTACTCGTCGGTGCGGAAGTTGGTGCGTGGGCTCCAGAACTGGTCGATCAGGTGCTGGTGGGCGGCGGATATCTCGATGCCGTCCATGCCGGCCGCCTGCACGCGGCGCGCCGCCGCCGCGAAGTCGGCGATGATGCGGCGGATTTCCTCGGGCTCGATGGTCTTGGCGTTGCCCTGGTGCACGGGCTCGCGCACGCCGGACGGGCTGACCAGGTGCGGCCAGTGTTCGCCATGCCAGGACGAGCGCCGGCCCATGTGGGTCGCCTGGATCATGATGCGCGCGCCGTGGCGGTGCATGGCCTCGGCCAGGCGGCCCAGCGGTTCGATGACGCGGTCGGTGGAAAGGTTGACCGAGCGCCACCAGCCTTGCGGGCTGTCGGGCGAAACGATGCTGGAGCCGCCGCAGATGGCCAGCCCCAGGCCGCCCTTGGCCTTTTCCTCGTAGTAGCGCAGGTAGCGCTCGCCGGGCAGGCCGTGTTCGTCGGCGATGACTTCGGCGTGCGCCGTGCTGACGATGCGGTTGCGCAGCACGACTTGGTTCAGGGTGATGGGCGTAAACAGGCGTGAATAGCGCATGGCCGGCCTCAGGCGTCGATGGGACGAACGATGAATTCACAGTGCGCATGCCCCTGCGAACCGCAGTGGTGTTCGGCGCATTGGGCGCGCGCCGGCCGGCCCTGCTGGTCGCTCAGCCAATCCATGGCGCCCGCGAACCAGCCCGAGTACATGTAGCAGAGCAGGCCGGCCGTCCCGGGCTGGGCCAGCACGAAGGCGGAGTGACGCAGCGTGATGCGCGCGCGGGTGCGGGCGGGATCGATCTCGTCCAGCGCGAAGATTCCCCAGCCGCGTTGCGACAGGCGCCGCAGATAGTGCTCGTAGACCGGCGCGCCGCTGATCTTGTGGCGGCGCGATTCCTGTTCGCACCAGTAATAGGCGGACTTGTGGCCGGCGGGATACAGCAGGGCGGCGTAGGCCTCCCGGCCCAGCACGCCCTCGGCCGCCAGGTGGTTGTTCATGAAGAAATGGCGCGGCACGTACAGCATGGGCAGGCCGTCGGTGCGCCAGACGCCTGTTTGCTCGTCGACGTCGATGGGCAGGGTCGGTTGCATGGCGGGCTCCTTATCTATTCCACACTTCGCCGAAGACGCGCAGCCAGTTCTCGCCGATGGCCTTGCGGATGCGGATGTCGCTCCAGCCGGCGCGCCGCATGGCGTCGGTCAGGTTCGGCAGCTCGCCGATACTGCGGATGCCGGCGGGATTCTGGATGGGGCCGAAGTCGGTCAGGCGGCGATGGCGGCCCTTGTCATGGGTGAGCCAGTCGAAGAAGGGCTGCCCGTAGCCTTGCGTGAAGTCCGTGCCGATGCCCACGTTGTCCTCGCCGACGATGGCGCTGACGTAGTCGATGGCCTCCACGTAATCGTCCACCGTGGCGTCGATGCCGCGCTTGAGGAAAGGCGGGAACATGGTCACGCCGACGAAGCCGCCGCGCTCGGCGATGAAGCGCAGTTGCTCGTCGCTCTTGTTGCGCGGGTGCGCCTTCAGGCCCGAGGGCAGGCAGTGCGAATAACAGACCGGGCGTGTCGAGGCGAGGATGGCTTCTTCGGAGGTCTTGGCGCCGACGTGAGACAGGTCCACCATGATGCCGACGCGGTTCATTTCGGCGATGACTTCGCGTCCGTAGCCGGACAGACCGCCGTCGCGCTCGTAGCAGCCGGTGCCGATCAGGTTCTGCGTGTTGTAGCAAAGCTGGACGACGCGCACGCCCATGTCGGCGAAGGCTTCGATGTTGCCCAGGCGGTCCTCGAAGGCGTGGCCGTTCTGGAAGCCCAGGATGATGCCGATCCGGCCCTCGGCCTTGGCGCGGCGGATGTCGGCGGCGTCGCGCACCAGCGTCAGCAGGTCCTCGTTCTGGCGGATCAGCTGCTTCATCGCGGCGATGTTGTCCACCGTCTGGGCAAAGCCTTCCCAGACCGATACCGTGCAGTTGGCCGCGGTCAGGCCGGCACGGCGCATGTCCTCGAACACGGACCGGTCCCATTTGGAAATGATGAGGCCGTCGATGACGACGCTCTCCCGATGCAGGGCGTTCATGATGAAGTCTCCGTTGTGGGATCGCGGCGTACATGGCGCCGCGTCCTGTGACCGGACACCAGGGAGGTGCCAGGCGGGTTTTTTGGAGCATTCTTCTCTGAAGGCGGGATCCGCTGTTTCCCCGGCCGGACGCTATCTTGTCCAAATACGACATGGACGGCTGTCGTCGAGCGACAAGCGTCGGCCGGGAGGCAGGCAGGAAGGAACGGCGCGGGATCGGCAGGGATCCGCGGGGTCGGCTCAAGGCGGGGGATGCGTCGTCGCGCGGGCTGGCCGGGCATGGGATGCCGGCGCGGCGCATGGCCGGGCGGGCCACGATCGACTGCGCAATCGGTAGGACGACAAGACGGGGGAGGGCAGGCCGCGCGCGGCGGCCTGGGTGCTGCGGTCGCGGACAGGCGCGACCCGTCCGCGGCTGGCGGCGCGCGGCGCCGCCAGGGACTGGCTTACTTCTTCTTCATCATGTCGAAGAATTCGGCATTGGTCTTGGTGACGCGCATCTTGTCCAGGATGAATTCCATGGACTGCACTTCGTCCATGTCGTGGATGAACTTGCGCAGCACCCAGACCTTCTGCAGCAGGTCCGGCGCGATCAGCAGCTCTTCGCGGCGGGTGCCGGACTTGTTCAGGTTGATGGCCGGGTAGACGCGCTTTTCAGCCAGGCGACGCTCGAGGTGGACTTCGGAGTTGCCGGTGCCCTTGAATTCCTCGTAGATCACTTCGTCCATGCGGCTGCCGGTTTCGATCAGCGCGGTGCCCAGGATGGTCAGCGAACCGCCTTCCTCGAGATTGCGGGCGGCGCCGAAGAAGCGCTTCGGGCGCTGCAGGGCGTTGGCGTCCACGCCACCGGTCAGCACCTTGCCGGAGGCCGGCACGACGGTGTTGTAGGCGCGGGCCAGACGGGTGATCGAGTCCAGCAGGATCACCACGTCCTTTTTCATTTCGACCAGGCGCTTGGCCTTTTCGATGACCATTTCAGCCACTTGCACGTGGCGGGTGGCCGGCTCGTCGAAGGTCGAGGCCACGACTTCGCCGCGCACCGTGCGCTGCATTTCGGTCACTTCCTCGGGACGCTCGTCCACCAGCAGCACGATCATGACCGCGTCGGGATAGTTGGTGGTGATGGCGTGCGCGATGTGCTGCATCATCACCGTCTTGCCGGACTTGGGGCTGGCGACGATCAGGCCGCGCTGGCCCATGCCGATGGGGGCGAAGACGTCCAGGATGCGGCCGGTGAGGTTTTCCTCGCTCTTGATGTCGCGTTCCAGGCGCATGGTCCGGTTCGGATGCAGCGGCGTCAGGTTCTCGAACATGATGCGATGCTTGATCGCCTCGGGCGCCACGCCGTTGACCTTGTCCACCTTGACCAGGGCGAAATAGCGCTCGCCATCCTTGGGCGTGCGGACTTCGCCTTCGATCGAATCGCCCGTGTGCAGGTTGAAGCGGCGGATCTGCGACGGCGAGATGTAAATGTCGTCCGTGCTGGCCAGGTAAGAGGTCTCGGGGGAGCGCAGGAAACCGAAGCCGTCGGGCAGGACTTCGAGCACGCCGTCGCCAAAGATCTGCTCGCCCTGCTTGGCGCGCCGTTTCATGATGGCGAACATCAGTTCCTGCTTGCGCAGGCGGTTGGCGTTCTCGATTTCCAGGCCAGCGGCCATTTCCAGCAACTGCGAGACGTGCAGCGCCTTCAGTTCGTTGAGGTGCATCGCGGTGAGTGGTGGGGGAATGTAAAGGAGGGGTTTGTCGGCGCGCCACGGACGGGCTCGCGCGTATTTCTTTGAAGGACGCCGCCGCCTGGGCGGCGCCTTCGGTTACAGCGCGCAGTTTACAACGCGCCGTCCAGGAATGCGGTAAGTTGCGACTTCGACAGCGCGCCGACCTTGGTGGCGGCGGCCTGGCCGTCCTTGAAGAGCATCAGGGTGGGAATGCCACGGATGCCGTACTTGGCGGCGGTGCCCTGGTTGTCGTCCACGTTCAGCTTGGCGACCGTCAGGCGGCCAGCGTATTCGGCGGCGACTTCTTCCAGGATCGGGGCGATCATCTTGCAGGGGCCGCACCAGGCAGCCCAGTAGTCCACCAGCACCGGCTGGCCGGACTTCAACACATCGGCCTCGAAGCTGGCGTCACTGACGTTCTTGATTTGGTCGCTCATGATGGTGATTCTCTGTTCCGCGGCAGAGGGCGCGAAAAAGGGGACGTGCCATGCCGTTGTTCTAGTTTGTAATGGATTAAAGCATACCACTGTCGATAACAACAGGGTTTGCGGCTTTTGTGTAGGATGTTGCGGCGCGGCGGCCGAGGTCCTGCAGAAAAACAGCCGGACAGGGCCGCCGCCATGACTGTCATCCTACCGAATATGGGGCTGCTCAGGTCCTGCGCATCCCACCGGGAGCCGCGCGGAATCTGGGCTTGTCCGTAAAATGTCGGTTTTTTTCCACAGATGTTGGGGATAACTTGGCCACTCCACGTTACAACGAGGCGTCCATCCGCGTCCTGAAGGGGCTGGAGCCCGTGCGCCAGCGCCCGGGCATGTACACCCGCACCGAGAACCCGCTGCACGTCGTGCAGGAGGTGATCGACAACGCCGCCGACGAGGCGCTGGCCGGCTACGGCAAACAGATACAAGTCACGCTGCACACCGATGGCAGCGTATCCGTCGAGGACGACGGCCGCGGCATACCCGTGGGATTGCACCCGGAAGAAAACGCGCCGGTGGTTGAATTGGTGTTCACCCGCCTGCACGCCGGCGGCAAGTTCGACAAGCAGGGCGGAGGCGCCTATGCGTTCTCCGGCGGTCTGCACGGCGTGGGCGTGTCCGTCACCAACGCGCTGGCCACCCGGCTGGAAGTCGTGGTCTGGCGCGACGGCGGCGTGAACCGGCTGGTGTTCAAGGACGGCGAGGTCGCCGAGCCGCTGGCGCCGTATGCCGAAGGCGGACGCAAGAAGTCCGGCACCCGCGTGCGCGTCTGGCCCGACACCAAATACTTCGACAGCCCCACGATTCCGTTGGGCGAGCTGACGCACCTGCTGCGCAGCAAGGCCGTGCTGCTGCCGGGCGTGAAGGTCATGCTGGTCAACGAGAAGACCGGCGACACCAAGACCTGGCAGTACCAGGACGGCCTGCGCGGCTACCTGGCCGAAGCGCTGGCCGGCGCCGAGCTGATGGTGCCCTTTTTCGAGGGCGCGCAGTACGCCGGCGCCGACCACGAGAACTTCGCGGAAGGCGAGGGCGCGCAGTGGGTGGTGGCCTGGACCGAGGACGGCAACGCCGTGCGCGAGTCCTATGTGAACCTGATTCCCACGCCGGCTGGCGGCACGCACGAATCGGGCCTGCGCGAAGGCCTGTTCGGCGCGGTCAAGAGCTTCGCCGAGCTGCACAGCCTGCTGCCCAAGGGTGTTAAGCTGCTGCCCGAGGACGTGTTCGCGCGCGCCAGCTTCGTGCTGTCGGCCAAGGTGCTGGATCCGCAGTTCCAGGGCCAGATCAAGGAGCGGCTGAACAGCCGCGACGCCGTGCGCCTGGTGGGCGGTTTCTCCAAGAGCGCGCTGGATCTCTGGCTGCACAGCAATGTCGAGTACGGCAAGAAGCTGGCCGAGTTGGCGATCCGCCAGGCGCAGGCGCGCCAGCGCTCGGCGCAGAAGGTCGAGAAGCGCAAGAGTTCCGGCGTGGCCGTGCTGCCCGGCAAGCTGACCGATTGCGAAGCCAGCGACGCGGCGCGCACCGAGGTCTTTCTGGTCGAGGGCGACTCGGCCGGCGGCTCGGCCAAGATGGGTCGCGACAAGGAATTCCAGGCCATCCTGCCGCTGCGCGGCAAGGTGCTCAATTCCTGGGAAGTGGACCGCGATCGCCTGTTCGCCAACAACGAAATCCATGACATCTCGGTGGCCATCGGCGTCGACCCGCACGGGCCGAACGACACGCCCGACCTGTCCGGGCTGCGCTACGGCCGCATCTGCATCCTGTCGGACGCGGACGTCGACGGCTCGCACATCCAGGTGCTGTTGCTGACGCTGTTCTACAAGCACTTCCCCAAGCTGGTCGAGGCCGGCAACGTCTACGTCGCCAAGCCGCCGCTGTTCCGCCTGGACGTGCCGGCGCAGGGCAAGCGTCCGGCGCGCAAGATCTACTGCCTGGACGACGGCGAGCTGGAAGCCGCGCAGGACAAGCTGCGCAAGGAAGGCGTGCGCGAAGGCGCCTGGGCGGTCAGCCGCTTCAAGGGCCTGGGCGAAATGAACCCCGAGCAGCTCTGGGAAACCACCATGAATCCGGACACGCGCCGCCTGCTGCCGGTGGGCTATGGCGACCAGTCGCCGGAAGACACCACGCGCATGTTCGACATGCTGATGGGCAAGGGGGAATCCTCGCAACGCCGCGCCTGGATCGAAGAGAAGGGCAACCTGGCGGAGCTCGACATCTGATGACGCAAGCCGCGCCCGCGTCCGCCGTCATGGAAATCGACCTCAAGGCCGATGACTATGCCGACTTCGTCGCCTATATGTACAAGCGGCCCGAAATGCGCGGTCGCCGCATGCGCTCGCATCTGCGCTTCGCCGTGCTGATGGTGGTGGCGCTGCTGGCCTACACGGCATGGAGCGCCTGGGGACCGGGCGGCCCGGACTGGGGCGCGGTCCTGCCCGCCTATTTCCAGGGGCTGGCGGTGGGCCTGGGTGTTCTGGTCCTGCTGGCGCTGGCCTACGAATTCGTGCTGCCCGCCCTGGTGAAGGCCAATACGCGGCGCATGCTGCGACGTCAGCCCGATGAGATGTTCCTGGGCCGCCATCGCCTGGAATTCGGCGCCGACGGCATCGATGACGCCACCGCCTCGGCTTCGGGCCGCATGGATTGGAGCAACGTCAGCCGCGTCGAGGAAACGCCCGAACACCTGTATGTGGTCCTGGGCACGCTGCAAGGCGTGATCATCCCCAAGCGCGGGCAGGACGCCGGCACGCTGGAGGCCGTGCGCGCGCAATTCCGCGCGCATGTGGCCGACGCGAAGCTGGCCGTGTCCGCGCCGGCGCAATGACGCCGTTCCGATGAAATTGTCTACCTGAATACATCATGACCGACAGCAATCAACCTGGTCTTTTCGACGCCTCCTCGCCCGGTGACGGCGACGCCGCCATCACGCTGGCGCGCTATGCCGAGCAGGCCTATCTGGACTATGCCGTGTCCGTGGTTCGCGGCCGGGCGCTGCCTGACGTGGGCGACGGCCAGAAGCCGGTGCAGCGCCGCATCCTGTTCGCCATGCAGGCCATGGGCCTGGCGGCCGGCGCCAAGCCCGTCAAGTCCGCGCGCGTCGTGGGCGATGTGCTGGGTAAGTACCACCCGCATGGCGACCAGGCCGCGTATGACGCGATGGTGCGCATGGCGCAGGATTTCTCGCTGCGCTATCCGCTGATCGACGGTCAGGGCAACTTCGGCTCGCGCGACGGCGACAACGCCGCGGCGATGCGTTACACGGAAGCCCGCCTCACGCCGATCGCCAAGCTGCTGCTGGACGAGCTGGACGAGGGCACGGTCGATTTCGTGCCCAACTACGACGGCAGCCAGGAAGAGCCGCAGATGCTGCCGGCGCGCCTGCCGGTGATGCTGCTGAACGGCGCGTCCGGCATCGCCGTGGGCATGGCCACCGAAATCCCGCCGCACAATCTGCGTGAAGTGGCGCAGGCCTGCGTGACGCTGATCAAGCAGCCGCAGCTGACCGACGCCGAGCTGTACAGCCTGGTGCCCGGCCCCGACTTCGCCGGCGGCGGCCAGATCATCACGCCGGCCGCCGATATCGCCCAGATCTATTCGACCGGTCGCGGCTCGCTCAAGGTGCGCGCGCGCTGGCAGTTCGAGGAAATGGCGCGTGGCCAGTGGCAACTGGTGGTGACCGAGCTGCCGCCGGGCACGTCCTGCCAGAAGGTGCTCGAAGAGATCGAGGAAATCACCAATCCCAAGGTCAAGACCGGCAAGAAGAGCCTGACGCCCGAGCAGACCCAGTCCAAGGCCGTCATGCTGAACCTGCTGGACGCCGTGCGTGACGAGTCCGGCAAGGACGCCGCCGTGCGCCTGGTGTTCGAGCCCAAGACCTCGCGCGTGGACCGCGATGAATTCGTCAACACGCTGCTGGCGCAGACCAGCATGGAAAGCAGCGCCTCGGTCAACCTGGTCTGCATCGGCACCGACGGCCGTCCGCGCCAGAAGGGCCTGCGCGACATCCTGACCGAATGGCTGGCGTTCCGCACCCAGACCGTGACGCGCCGCACGCGCTTCCGCCTGGACAAGGTCATCGACCGCATCCACGTGCTGGAAGGCCGGATGGTGGTCTACCTGAACGTGGACGACGTCATCCAGACCATCCGCGAATCCGACGAGCCGCGCGCCGCGCTGATGGAGCGCTTCAAGCTGACCGAGCGCCAGGCCGACGACATCCTGGAAATGCGCCTGCGCCAGCTGGCCCGCCTGGAAGGGATCAAGATCGAGCAGGAACTGGCCGGCAAGCGCGAAGAGCAGGTTCGCCTGCAGGAGCTGCTGGACAACCCGGCCTCGCTCAAGCGCCTGCTGGTCAAGGAAATCGAGGCCGACGCCAAGCAGTACGGCGACGATCGCCGCACGCTGATCGAGACGGCCGAGCGCGCCGTGCTGGAAACCAAGGTGCTGGACGAGCCGGTGACCGTGATCGTGTCGCAGAAGGGCTGGCTGCGCGCGCGTCAGGGCCACGGCCACGATGCCTCGCAATTCGGCTTCAAGCAGGGCGACGACCTGTATGGCGCCTTCGAATGCCGCACCACCGACACGCTGATCGCGTTGGGCGACAACGGCCGCGTCTACTCCGTCGCCGTGTCGGGCCTGCCGTCGGCGCGCGGCGACGGCCAGCCGATCACCACCATGATCGACCTGGAAAGCGGTTCGCGCATCGTGCACATGATCGCGGCGGCCGCCGATTCGCGCTGGCTGCTGGCCACGCGCGGCGGCTACGGCTTCGCGGCCAAGCTCTCGGACATGTTCAGCCGCCAGCGCGCCGGCAAGCAGTTCATCACGCTGGAAGCCGGCGACGAGCTGCTGCGGCCGGTGCCGCTGTTCGACGGCGCGACGCAGCTGGCGCTGCTGTCGGACAAGGGCAAGTTCCTGGTGTTCGGCCTGGACGAGGTCAAGAGTCTGTCGGGAGGCGGCCGTGGCACGATCCTGATGGGGCTGGACACCGCCGACAAACTGGACCAGGCCGTGCCGATCGGCGCGGCCGGGCTGCGCGCCGCTGGCGTGTACCGCAACAAGCACACCGAGGACATCCTGGCCGGCTCGGCGCTCACGCCCTACGTGGGCAAGCGCGCGCGCAAGGGCCGGCAGCTGGACGTGCGCCCGAAGCAGCCGGTGCTGTCGCCGGTGTTGGGCTGAGCGTCCGGGCGCGCTCCGGGAACACGCCCAATCCCGCGCCATGCTGGCGCGGGATTTTTTCTGGGAGGCGTCCTGGCGGTCTTGATCAGGGGCGCCTGCGGCCCTTGCGTGGACGGGGTCGGCGCGATCCTTTCGTTGACGAAGCGGCGCGGCTTGGTTTTTAATTAATAGACTAAATTATCTATTAATGGTTCCCATGCGCAAAGTCGACCCCATCAAGCAGCAGGAGCGCCGCCGCCATATCCTCAACGCCGCCGCGCATTGCTTCGCCGAGCATGGTTTTCACGGCACCTCGACCGCCCAGATCTGCGAGCGCGCAGGCATGAGCCCGGGCAACCTGTTCCACTACTACCGCAGCAAGGCCGATATCATCGAGGCCCTGATCGCGGCGGATACCGAGGCCACGCGGGATGTCATCCAGGCGGCCTGCGCCTCGCCCGACGCCCGCGCCGCGGCGCGCGGCTGGCTGGCCGAGCAGGTGTTGCTGTATCTGGATCCGTCCTATGTGCGCCTGGGCATGGAAGTGCTGGCCGAGGCGGTGCGCAATCCCGCGGTGCATGCGCTGGTCATCGCCAACGAGGCCGAGCGCAAGCAGGGCCTCACGGCGATGCTGGCATCGGCATGGGGCAAGGCGCGCGGCGAGACGCCGCCGCAGCCGCCGGACGAAATGGCCGACATGATCCTGCTGCTGCTGGATGGCATTTTCAGCCGCCGCGTGGTCGATCCCGGATTCGACGCCAAGGCCGGACGTCGCCTGATCGAGAGCGCGCTGGCCCGCTATCTGCCATCCGACACCGCGGCCGGAGGTCGCAAATGAGTGCCGTCCCGGCTGCGGCCGGACCCGCGCGGTTGCAGCAGGTGGATGCGCTCAGGGGCTTCGCCCTGTTCGGCATCCTGGTCGTCAACATCGGCGTGTTCGCCTCGCCGTACTACGGCAGCGGCGTGGTCGATCCCGCGTTCGGACGCCCGCTGGATCTCGCGGCCAGCTGGGTCTTCGGCCTGCTGTTCGAGACCAAGTTCTATCTGCTGTTCTCGTTCCTGTTCGGCTACAGCTTCACCCTGCAGATGGCGGCCGCCGAGCGCGGCCAGGCGGCTTTCCTGCCGCGTTTCCTGCGGCGGCTGGCGGGCCTGGCCGCGCTGGGCGCGGCGCATGCCGTGCTGTTCTATCACGGCGACATCCTGCTGACCTACGCCATCCTGGGCCTGCTGCTGCTTTGCTGCCGCAACCTTGAGCCCGCCCGCGCGTTGCGCCTGGCGTTGTGGCTCATCGGACTCGCCTCGGCGGCCTGGGCGGTGCTGGCCGGCTTGAGCCTGCTGGACCCGCCGGGCCCCGAGGTCGCGGCGCAGGCGCGGGCCGACGTGCTCTCCGCCCTGCAAGCCTACCGGGGCACGGTCGGTTCCGTGATCGGGCAGCACGCCAAGGAACTCATCGAGTACGTCTGGGTCGTGCTGCTGCTGGTGCAGGGGCCTTACGCCTTCGCCATGTTCCTGGTCGGCTACGCGCTGGGACGGCGGCAGGCGCTGGAAGATCCGTGGCGCCAGCCGCGCGCGCTGGGGCTGCTGCTGGCGCTGGGCCTGTTGCCGGGCCTGGCCGGCGCGGCTTTCTATGCCTGGTCCGCGCTGCCTTCGGTGGCCGGGCCTTCCTGGGAGTTGCCGGGCCTGGCCGTGGGTCTGCTCACGTCGCCGTTGCTGACCATGAGCTACGCCTGCGCCTTCCTGCTGATGCTGCGTTCGCGCTTGGGCGCGCGGCTCTCGGCATGGCTGGCGCCGGCGGGCCGGATGGCATTGACCAACTACCTGATGCAGTCCGTGGTCTGCGCGCTGGTGTTCACGGCCTGGGGCGCGCGCCAGATGGGCCTGTGGTCGCCGCTGGAGGCCGGCGGGCTGGCGCTGGTGATTTTCCTGGCGCAGACGGCGGCGTCGGCCTGGTGGATGCGCCGTCATGCCTACGGGCCGGTGGAGTGGTTCCTGCGCGCGTTGACGGTGGGCGTCTGGCCGCAATGGCGCCGGACGTCGGATGGCCGCGGCGCGGCTTGAGCGGCGGACGTAACGACGAGGGCTGGCGGGGGGGGGGGGGGGGGGGGCCCGCCGGTTGGCCGGCGGCCCGGGGCGCGGCGCCC
>NZ_JBICCO010000098.1:0-24993 GCF_043119405.1 Achromobacter sp. 413638 | reverse complement strand
CTCTCGCATTTGCAGTGTCAGCGTCAGTCCCCGTATACCGCCGGAACATATTCCGCAAATCCGGCACCCGGAACGTCGTCCCGCTGACATCCGCGAAGTAATGCGCGCCACGGTTCGCGGTCCAGACCGCATCGGACACCACCAGATTGTTCTCGCGCGCATACCCCCACAGACGCGCATAGTCGGTCTTGCTCAGCTCGCCGCCGACCGCGTCGACTTCGCTGGCCAGCGGGGTGACGGTGTGGCCGTCCACCGGACGGCCGCAGAGCGGGGAGCGGTAGCCGGTGTAGTACTGGGTGGATACCCAGGTCCAGACCTCGGAGCATTCGGCCACGATGATGGGGCCGATGTCCTGCGTCGGCAGCGCGCCGATCGAGCACACGCGCGGGAAGTTGCCGGCCACGAAAGCCGTGGTGGCGAGCTTGCCGCTCTTGTCGCCGGCGGCGGGCGTGGGCGCGGTGGGCGTGCCGGTGAAGGCCGGCGAGGCGGCCAGGGCGGCCACGAACTTGGCCTGCAGCGCCGCCAGGTCGCCGTTGTCCAGCACGTCCTGGCCGCTCTTGTCGGCGATGTACTGGCCGAGCATGGCGGCCACGAAGGACGCCTGGCGCCAGACGGTGTTCAGTTCTTTGGACTTGGCGGTGCCGGCCGAGAAGCCGGCATTGCGGCTGGCCAGGGCCTGATAGTCGGCGGGTGCGAGCACGTTGGCGCCGGCGGCGGTGCCGAAGGGAAGGATTTGATTGATAGCCACGGAGTGTTTTCCTTATTGAACCGGCGAATTCAACCGGCGAACAGCGATCCCCAGAGTCCGTTGTCGAACCCCGAGATGTATTGGTTCTGCACGTCAAAACCGAACAGCGGCCCCTCGCCCGAGGGAAGCACGTAGTACTTGATACGCACGCCTTCGGGCTTGAGCGGGATGTAGCCGCCGGTCAGCAGGGCCAGGAACAGCGCCGAAGGCGGCGCGCCGGCCACGCCGATGTCCACCGACATGTCGCCGTTGTCCTCGATCAGCACATGGGTGCCGCCCTGGAAGATCTGGTTCAGGATGGCGGCCGAGGTTTCCAGCGTGCCGTCCCAGTGGTTGGCGCCGATCTTGGCCCGCAGCAGCAGCCGGTAGGTGTCGTCGTCCAGCACGGTCAGGCCGTTGTCCGGATCGAAGGGCCCCTGCCAGACGCCCTGGTCCATGCCCAGCCCCTCGATGTCCAGCGCGAAGTACACGCCGGAGATCGGCGTGGCGACGCGACGTCCCAGCCCGATCCAGCGGCCCACGGTGTCCAGCTGCGCGCCGACGGCCAGGTCCAGGTCGAAGGCGTCCGGCATGCCCGCGTACAGGTCGCGCACGGCAGCCGCCGCGCCGCAGACCGCCGCCACGGTGGCGCCGAACCTGGGCCGCGGACGGTGGTAGGCCGACAGCAGCCCGAGATATTCGTCAGCATTGGCCATGTCGCTCACCCGCTCACCGTGATCTTGACCGCGTCGGGCGTGGTCGACGCCGCCTCGTTGAAGGCGAGCGCCACGTCGGGCGCGCCGTTGCCGGACGACCGGCGCAGCGCCAGGCCGGTGATCTTGAAGGTGCCACTGCCCGGCACGCCATTGGCTGCCGAGATGGCGTCGGCCCATTCCACGGACGCGCTGGCGCCGCCGCCGATGGCCACGCCATTGATGTAGTCCGCCACCGCCCGCTGCACCGCCTGGCCCGTGGCCGTGGTGTAGCCGGCCAGCGCGCGCATCTGGATCTCGGCGGACACCGGCACGCGAACGGGCCGGAAGAAGCGGATCGGATGCGCGATGCCGTAGATGTCGGTGACCACCACGGTTGTCGAACCATGCGTGCCGGTGCCGGGCGTCTTCTTGGCGGCGATGGCGCTGGCGATCAGCCCGGCGTCGCCGCCGTCCACCACCAGCGCGATGCTGTGCGGCGGCAGGCCATTGGCGTCCGCGACGGCCGTGTCGTTCTCGTAGGCGACGTGCCGCAGCACGCCCGGCACGGACGCCACCGCGCCGACCGTGCCTTCCAGCACGGTGCGCGACGGCAGCGCCACCGACACGGCTTGCCGGACCCGCAGCGCCGCGTCGCTTTCGACGGGCGCGCCGGGCGTGGCGGCGGCGGGGTTGGTCACGGACTGCCAGCCCAGCGTGGGCGTGCCGATGCGCGTGATGGAGCCCGGCGCGGCGGCCACGGCGCCGACCTGGCGGCACAGCGCGGTGACCGTTATCTCGCCGGCCGGCGGGATGGTGACGCTGGCGGGCAGCTCCCACTGCACGCGATCGCCGTCCAGCGCCACGCCGCCGGCGATGGTGGTGCCGCCCTGCCCCACGATGCGCAGATCGACCGACGAGCGCGTGGCCACGCCGCGCGCCAGGCCGTTGATCTTGACGTTGCTGGACAGCGCCGCGCCCGAGGCCGTGGCCGGCGAGAAGGCGTTGTAGACCTGGACGGCCGCGGTGTTGGCGTCGTGGATCGCCATCGCGAACACGGCCAGCAGCTGGCCGTCCTGGCTGTCGGCCTCCAGGTAGGTGTCCGCGCCGTAGATGTTGCGGTACTGGTCCTTGAAGTATTGCAGCACTTCGCCGTAGCTCGGCGCGCGTATGCCCGCGGCGTCGATCACCGGAGCGGTAGAGAGTATCGTCATAGAGCCGCCTGCACGATGGCCAAGCCATAAAGGGTTGTAAGGGTTGCCGTGACGCTCAGGCCGCGGCTTTGCGGATCGAGGCGACTGGCGTAGTCGCTGATGCCGGTCACGCCGGGCGTGCCCAGCATGCGCTGGCGGATGGCCCAGTCGTAGCTGGCGCGGGGCTGCTTGCCCAGCACCTCGCCCTGCCAGGGCATGCCCTCGGTCGAGTCCAGGAACCACTCGCCGCGCAATAGCATCAGCCGCGTCTTGACGGCCTGCGCGACGGTGTCCGGGGAGTCCCGGAAAAAGTCGGCCTGCCGTGCGCCGAACGAGTAGTCCCCGTCGGCGTCGAGTTTTCGGTAACGCATAGGTGTCCTCAGTTGGGCGGCGTGGTGGCCGCGTTGGCGCCTTGCGCGGTATGGGTATGGGTGTCGTCGACCCGCTTGCCGTTGGCGACGATCTGGCCGATCACGTTGAGCGCGCCGGTGATGCGCGCGGCGCTGCCCTGGCCGCCGCTGCCGACCAGGCCGGCGACGTAGCTGAGTAGCCCCTTGACCAGCACCTGATCCGAGAACTCGGACACCGGCGCCACGACCTCGAAACCGCCTGGCGCCACGATCTTCACCTTCTGGCTGGCAGGATCCAGCCGCAGAAAGGTCGAGCCGTCATCGCTGCGCAGCTCGGTGGCGCCGGTGTTGACCGACGGCAGCACGCGCGGCTGCGAGCGCACCCCCACGAAGACGAAGCCGTCGGACAGGTCGTGCATGCGCATTTCCGCCTGGTCCTGCACCCCGCCCGACTGCCACCATGCGTCGATGCAGCGCGAGGCGAACACCACCAGGCATTCGTCGCCGGGCTTGACCGGAAAGGTCAGCGTGCAATTGCCGCCCGACGGAAAGTAGACGGGGCAATCGAGCAACAGCGGCAGCGGCACGTGCTGCTGGCCGCCCGAGGGCGCCGTGACGCGCGCGCGGATCGCGGGCTGCGCCGAGCACGTCATCGCCACCGGATCGAAGTCCACGATCAGGGCCGGCATGGCGGTCCAGGTTTCGGCCAGCGCGCCGCGCATACCGGCGCGCAAGCTGGCTTCCGGATCGTTCAAGCTTTCAAGTCGGTTCATGAGTCATCCTGCCTGGGTCATCTGAAACGCGCGCCGCCTACTTGACGACGTTGGCGGCCTTGCCATCGCCGCCGCCGGGGCCGGCCTGCCCGAGATCGCCCGGGTACAGCGTCGCGTCGGTGGCCACGCACAGCACGTCCGTGTACCAATCGCCGCCGCGCGTGTTGCCGCGATGCTCGACCACCATCACGTAGTAGTAGCCATCGCTGCTGATCTTGCGCTGCTCGCTGCGGTCGACTTCCGCCTCGGCCTTCTTGCCGCCGTCGCGCTTGGCGCCCGCCTTGGCCTGGAAGCCGTATTCGGCGATGCGGCTGTTGTCCAGGTGGATCAGCCCGCCGACGCGGATGCTGGGATTGAGCAGCATGCGCAGCTTGATGCCGTTCTCGGCCTGCTCGGGCATGCCGACCAGGCCGGTCTCGTGCGAGATGACCGGCACCGAACCGGGCATGTAGGCGGTCTCCGGCACGACGTTGACCTTGCCGTCCTGGATGCTCCACAGCGCGTTGGCGCTGCCGCAGACATCATTCATGTAGCTGCGCGCCATGCCGGACATCACCGTGCCGCGGATCGAGGCCTTGCCGTCCAGCTCGGGCGCGTAGCCCTGCTTGACCCCATAGGGGTTCATGGCCGAGCACAGCAGCCGCAGCTTGTCGGCCTTGGTCGCGCCCTTGGGCAGGGTGGTGTTCACCACGGCGAAGTTGTAGGCCTGGTCGCCATCGGCGGCGGTCAGGTTCAGCACGGTGTCGACGCCGCCGGACTTGCCCCATTTGGCGCGCACCAGATTGCCGTGGAAGATCACGCCGTAGTTGCCTTCGTAGCCGGCCTGCAGCACCACGCGGGTGAACTCCTTCTGCACCATGCTGGCGGTTTCGGCGCTGGCGTTCATCACCTTGATGGTCGCGGAGTTGGGCGAGCTGGCGTCGTTGCGCTTGATCTCGAAGCTGAAACTCAGTTCGGACAGGTCCAGCGCCTCTTCGCCGCCCACGATCAGCGAGACCTTGCGGCCCCACTGGCGCACGCCCGCCTCGTCCGCCACCGGATCGCCGTAGGTGGTGACGGGTTCCATCATCGGTATGTCGGCCATGTCATTCAGCCGCCCAGTAGAGATGGGAACCGCGTCCCAGGTCGTTGAAGGTGGGCGCGTCGTCGGGCGATTCCGCGCCCTTGACCCACAGCCCGCCTGCAAAACCCAGATGACGATGCTGCGCCAGCAGGTCCAGCCCGGTCACCAGCGGCAGGCCCGACACCAGCGGTTTGCCCAGGTCGTCGGCCACGTCGAGGATCCAGCCGTCGCGGTACTGCAGCGTCAGCCGGTAGTCCTCTCCGCCCAGCGAGATGGCGAACACCTGCGGGATCGGCGACAGCGGGATTTCGAAGTAGTTCATGGTCGTCTCCTAGGTCGAGGCCCGCGGGCCGTCGAATGGCGCGGCCACGGGCTTGGGCGACTTCGTGCCCAGGTTCTGCCTGTCGGCCGTCTTTTCCTTCTGCTGCTGGTGCGCGTAGGGCGGCAGCGAGGTGACGCGGGTCTGCGCCACGATCACCTCGCGCAGCTTGACGGTCACGAACAGCGCGCCCGAGCTGGCCAGGTTGTGCTCGACGCCCAGGCTCTCGATGAGCATGTTCACGTAGCGCCGGCGGCTGGTGACCACCTCGATCGGCTCGCGCGCTTCCTGCAGGCTCAGCAGCTGCGAATAGATCGCGGTCGCGTAGTCGTCGGCGGCAGCCTTGCCGTTGGCCACGTCCATCGCCCTGGCGCCCAGCAGCGCCTCGTAGGAAGCGTTGCTCCAGCCGCACTTCAGCGTCACGGTCAGCGGCTGCTTGTAGGCGTGGTCGCTGATCACCGAGTTGCCATAAGGGCCGGACTCGACCGGGTGGCTGGTGATGGACAGCGTGTCGTCGTAGGACTCGCTGGTGGTCGCCTGGATGAGGATGTCGCCGATGCGCTTGGACGACAGGCCGACCATGTCGGCCCCTTGGAAGTCGAGCTCGTTCACTCCATTGCTCCTCGCGTATTGCGGGCCAGGTCGCTGTTGACCCGGTTCTGCTCGTTGGCGACGGCGCTGCCGACAGCCAGCGGATCGGATACGCCATGCACGTTGATGGTGGTGTTGGCGTTCACGGTTGCCGAGGTGACGCCGGGTTGCGCCGGCGGCATTCCCGGCAGGCCCAGCAGGCCGGTGCCCGCGAAACCCGGCGCATAGCCTTGCCACGGTTCGATGCTGGTCGGGTTCAACATGCGGCTCAGTCGGTCGGCCGTCGGCGACGACGGATAGGGCGCGGTGCGCGCAGGTTCCGGCCCATCTGGCTTGACGTAGTACTGCATCACGCTGCCTTCAAGACCGTCCTGATCGGGATCGGCCGAACCGTCCAGGGGCAGGCCGTTGGCGCGCCGGTACTGGAGCTTCTTCAGCTCCAGCTGATCGTCTCCCAGTTCGCTCGGCATCAGCATCAGCGCTGCGCCGCCGCCGACACGGGCGCCAACCCGCGCGGCCTGGCCGGACAGTTCTCCCAGCGACGCCGACGCGCGTCCAAACCACGATGTGACCCTGGACCACAGCGACTCGGCGGTCTGCGCCACCGCCCTGCCGACGGCGCTCAGGCCATTGGCCACGAAGCTGCCCGCCTGCGTCGCGAACGTGCCTAGCCGGGCCCAGGCATTGGCGGCCATCTGACCGATGCCCGTCGCCATCGCCCTGCCCGACGACAGCAGGAAGTTGCCCATGCGGGAGAATGCCGAACGCATCGCGGCTCCCGCCCGCTCCGCCATCGGACCCAGGGTATCTTTCAACCGCGTCCACTGTTTCCCCAGGAACTCGGTCAAACCGGTTGCCTTCGACAAGGACGACAGCAGGCTGAACAGTCCCCTGATCACGCCGCCGCCACCGAGCAGCAACAGGCCGCCCAGCGCCAGCGTAAGTTGCGTGGAGAATCCGCCGGTCGCCTCGTCCAACCACTGAAACATGGAGATCAGTGGTCCCAGCCCGGACAGGATGGAGATGAAGAAATTTCCGACTTCGCCCAGACGTGTGCCCAACAGCGTGCCGTTTTCCTTCAGCCAGGTGGCGACGTTCTGCAGGAATGGTTCAAGCTTGTCGGCCATGGTCAGGAAGGCCTGCGCGAACACACTGTCCAGCTGGCGTCCGACCTCACGAACGGAAGTCATCACGCGATGAGCGCGTTCGCCGGCGGCGTCGACCCTGCTGCCTTCCAGGCCGGCATACGCGCTGTCGGCCTGTGCCGGGAACGCGGGGTTGCGCAGCGCCTCGATCACGGATGCGTCAAGATTGAGCTGCTTGCCCAGCTCGTTCGCCTGCTTGCCATCGAGCTTCTGCAGCACATTGCTCAGCGCTCGCGCCAGATCGGCGGTGCTGCGTTGATTGCCTTCGCCGTCATGCGTGCTGATGCCTTGCTTGCGCAGGGCTGCCGCGGCCTCGGGATCGTCGCGCACGGAGCGATAGAGCGCCTGCACGCCATTGCGCATGGCTTCGGCCGACAGGCCGAATTCCTGCCCGGCCGCCTCCAGCGCGCGCAGCTCCCTGCCCGATGTGCCCGCCAGGCGCGCCGCCATGAACGCGTTTTCAAAGCGTTCGAGGCGGCTCTCGGCGAAGCTGACCACGGTATGGGCCCGGTCCACGAACGTCTGCAGCGCCTGCATCAGCTTCTCGGACCGGGACGGCTTGCCCTGGTCGCTGAGCTGGCCCAGCTGCGACATCAGCTGATCCAGCTGCCCCTTGTCTATCTTGAAGGTCGCGGTTCCGCCCGCATCCACGGGCACGGAAATACTAGTCATTTTTCTCTGCCATGTAGCGGCGGTGCGCTTCCGCCTTGTTGTCTGCCTGGACCGACAAGGCGTCGTTCAGGAGCGCGATGTCGGCCAGGTCCAGCGTGCCGTCCTTGAGGGACTCGTACTTGCAGAGTCCCTCGAGGACCGGCGCCAGCAGCCAGTCCTCGCCGCCAGGCAGGCGCTTCAGCCAGCCTGTGTCGCCTCGGGGCTGCCGGTCTGGCTGGTAAGCAGCCCTTGAATAAAAGGCCCGAGGTTCTCGGTGATCACGCGCAGCGCCAGCGGCAGCATGACGGCCAGGTCGATGTCCTGGAACATCGGCACGCGCTGGCTGGCCGACCAGATGTTGGCCCAGCCGTGTTCCTGCTTGCGCTGCACCGCCTGCATGCAGGTGTCGAGCACGTACTCGGCGTCCTCGTCCTTCATCGCGGCCAGGCCATCGGCCAGGGGTTGGAGCACATCGGCCATGCCGCCCGGATCCTCGCTGATCCGCTTGCCGCCCGCCGCGAGGCGGACGAACACGGGGATCAGCGTGGGAACGATCGGGGCGATGCGGCGCGACATGTGGAACTGCTGCTTGGCGCTCAGTTTTCCGATGGAATACCGGTGGCCGTTCAGGTCGATTTCCAATGCCATGGCGCCGTGCTCAGTAAATGCCGAGGATCGTGTCGATCTTGGCCGCGTCGAAGGTCCACTTCACCGTGTCGCCGTCCTTCTTGTAGGACAGATCCGGCTTCTTGCTGAACGCGCACGAGCGGCAGGTGGTCACGTCGCCCGTCGACGGGTTGGTGACCGTGATCAGGTTCTTGCCCCACAGGCGGCTGTCCAGCGACTGAGCGTCGTACAGGGCCTGCAGCTGCGCGTTGACCGGCGAGGTCTTCAGGTAGGTCAGCGTCACGGTGCCGCTCTTGTCGGCGCGCAGTGTGTGCATGACTTCGCCGTCGGCGCCCACGGTCATGGCGCTTTTCTCGGCCTTGGCGGCGATGGCGATGCCCTCGTCGGCCACGCCCGAGCCATACCCCAGCGAGATTGCGCCGCCGGGACCGACGAGGCTGGCGCTGATATCAGCGAACGAATAGGTAGACATCTGCTGTGCTCCTGTTTAGCGATTGACCGTGACGAGGACGTCGACGGTGTGGATGGCGCCGGCTTCCTTGGCGGCGACCTGGAACGGAACGGCCTTGCGTGCCTCGCGGTCGGCTTGCGACTGCGTGGCGATGGCCGGGGCGTACACGTAGTAGCCCTTGGACAGCGGATCACCCTGCTTCAGCGCGCCGAAGCCCGCCGAGTTCCACACGCCCGGCGCCAGATAGCCGTTGTTGACCGCGGCTTCGCAGGCGGCCTCGATCACCGAGGCGATCAGCTGGTTGCCGGCGTCGGTCTGGGGCACCTTGGTGGGGCTGGTGTAGAGCAGGTTGTAGACGTCGGTCTGCACGCGGTTGCGGAACCAGATCGCGTTGTAGACCGAGTCGATGAAGATGCCGCTGGGCGTCACGCCGTACTGAATGATGGCCGTGTCGTTGTCGTAGTTGACGAACACGTTGCAGCGCTTGGCCGCCAGCGTGTCGGCCTGGCTGCTGCTCAGGGTCTCGGCGACGATGCCGGGCTCCTGCTTGTACATCAGCGTGATGGTGGTGTTGTTGGCGTTGAAGTTCACCGTCAGCATGCGGCCCAGCAGCGAGGCCACCGCGTAGGGGCTGGCGCTGGAGAACTGCACGATCGAGTACTTGTACTTCAGCGCCTTCAGGCGGCTGGCGATGTCGTCGGCGTTGGTCGGGTCCAGCACCTGCGGCGCCTGGGTCGACACGCCGTACAGGTGGCGCTGGTCGGCTTCGATCAGCTCGGCCACGGCCAGGTGCTGGGCGTCGGTCAGGCTGTCGGCGAAGGTCAGGCCCAGGAACTTGTTGGCGAAACGATCCAGGAACAGCGAGACGGCCGCCGCGGGCGTTTCGGCAACGATGCCGGCCACGGGCGCGGACGCCTTGGCGGCGCTCAGGCCCAGCATGTCCGACACGTCGGTGCCGGTGGCGGGCGCCGAGGCGTAGCCCAGCGTCGAGCTGGCGCCGGACGTGGTGGACGTGACGACGAACTGCGAGCCGTTCCATTGCACCGTGGTGCCGGCCAGCGCGGCGCCGATGATGGAGGCGACGCCGTTCAGGTTGGTCGCCGTGGAGAAGTCCAGGCCCGTGGCCGTCTTCTCGACGCCGTCGACGCTCAGCTTGAAGCCGCCGGCCTTGACGGCGGTCCAGACCGACATCTGCTTCTCGGCGGCCGACAGCACGGCGCCGCGCAGGGTGGCCGAGGTCGCGGCTTTGGCCCAGCGGCCGATGTAGAGCTGCGACGGCTGCGGCGTCTGCTGGAAGTACAGCAGCGCGGCGCGGTATTCCGGCGCCGTGATGCCGAAGTCCGCCGCGACGGCGTCGATGCCGCCATAGGAGCGCATGCGCTCGCCCGTGTCGATGACGGCGGACGAGCCCAGCAGCAGGGCGGTGTTGAGGTTGGCGCCCTGCGCCGCCAGCGGCGACATGTTGATCGTGACGTTGATCAGGCGCGATACCGGCAATCCATTAGCCATGGTGGTAGATCCCTTAATCTGCAAGGTGGTTGACGAAATCCGTCGACGACACGGACGCGGCATGCGTCGTGACTGGCGCCGACAGAAGATTCAGGACCGGATAGACGCGCTTCACTCTGCGCGCGAAGCGCAGGCTGATGTCGTACTGCCGAATCCACTGCTGATTCACTTGTTCGTGCCTGGCCTGGATGGGCCCCGCGCCGGTCACCGCCATGTCCTGCGCCTGCAGGGCTTCGCGGTTCTGCGGCACGGCCGAGCCGTCGCGCAGCTGCGCCGCGTGGCGCAGCGCGCGCGGGCCGATCATCGAGCACAGCACTTCGATGCTCTCGTGCCGAACAAGGGAATCAGTCCCCTCCCCGGCCGGATCGTGTGTCACGGCAGGAGCGGCGTCCGCGGCCTGTGACCGGATGTCCATGAGGCACCAGGTCTGGTCGGGCGCGGGCGGTTCCGCGCCGGCCGCCGGCCAGCGCGTACGAACCAGGTTGCTGGGCAGGCCGGACACGCCGGCGATATAGCCCTGGAACACGGCCTCCAGTTCGGCGTCTTCCAGGGGCGGAGACACCAGCAGAGGCAACAGGTAGCCGCCGGTGGCGGAGTTATTCGCCATGCGCGGCTCCCGTCAGGGGACCGCTGGTGGCGGCCGGGCCAAGGCGGCGATACGCCCGCGACGCGGCCTGTGCATGCGGCTGCGGCATGATTCACTCCTGTAGCGTGACGGGCGGGACGCGCCCGGAAAGATTGGGCCGGCCCGAAGGCCGGTGGCGGGAATCCAGTTGCCTGGAGGCGGAAGGCCGGCTTTGCTGCGCGAAGAGCGCGGTGCCGCGTTGCATGTGCGTGCGGCCTGTGTGCGGCGGATTCCGGCTGTCGCCCACCGGGCTGCCGCCTCAAGCCGCCGGCTCGCGTGCCGGGGGGAGACGGGACCCGGAGCGAGCAGGAAATGGCGAGGCGGCAGGCCGCTGGACGGCGCCAAGCAAAACGCCCCGGCATTCCCTACGCGGGAATATCCGGGGCGTAAAAAAACCCGCTTGCGCGGGTGGGTGTTCGGTTCGTCGGGCCGCTTGCGCAAGACGCAATGGCCCGGACGTATTGTCGCATCATTCGTCGCATCGGCAACGTGGAGGGTGTCGCACTCGGCGCGGCGTCGCCAGCGGTTCGCGGTGATCAAAGCGCGGCGGAAATGACGCCTGTCCAAGCAAGCGCAGGCCTGACACATCAAACAAAAAGCCCGCATCGGCGGGCTTTGGTTTCAGGCTTGCGGGCCGCTCGCGCAAGACGCAATGGCCCGGAGGAATTGTCGCATGATCAGTCGCAGGCGCAAGCTTGCTCGTGTCGCACCTCGCCCCAGGCGTAGGTCAGCGAATTGCGCGCGTACTCGATGCGCTGCACCTGGCCGCAATCCTGCAGCGCCTCGAGCACGCGCAGGATGGCCTGGCGCATGGCGTCGCGCTCGCGGCGCGCCAGCTCGCGGCCGCCAGAGGCGTCGCGCACCAGTTCGGCCATGCGCCACTCGCGGCCGGGAAAGGCTGACATCAGATCCAGCACTTCCTTCGCGTACTTCATTGGAAGGCCCTCCGCACCTGATCCTTCATGTGGCCGAGCGCGATCTTGTAGTAGACCGGGCTGATGTCCAGCCTGTCGCAGGCGCGCGTGATGCGCTCGCCCGCGGTCAGGCCGGCGTATTCGTGGCGGCGCGGATACTCGGCCTGCAGCACGCGCTGCTCGACGTGCGCCAGCGAGTCGTACAGCTTTTGCACCTTGCGCGCGTGGTCCATGTGCACCGGGATCGGCGCCGGCTCGTCGTCCGGGCCGGCCGGCGCGCGGTAGGCCCGTTCGGCCGAGATGCACTTGACGTTGGGATCGGGCTGCGGCCAGTCGCCCAGCCAGCACCAGCGCGACCAGTTCCACAGCTCGTCTTCGACCCAACGGGGATAACCCATATTGCGTTCCTTTTCCATGTTGCGTTCCTTCTTCATCTTGTTGTCCTTGCCGGTTTCCTGCCTGCGCCCCGCGAGCCGCGCCTAGGCGGCCTGCCTGCGGTAGCTGGGCCAGTCGAAGATCAGCATGCGCCCGCCGCCTTCGCGCAACCGGTCGACCACGCGTTCGCCCAGGTAGTCGGTGAGCGCGTCCTTGGCCAGGTTGCTGATCACGATGGTGGGCTTGAGCTGCTCGTAGCGGCCGTTGATGATTTCGAACAGGATCATCTTCTCGGTCTCGCTGCCGAACTGGACGCCCACTTCATCCAGGATCAGCAGGTCAGGCCGGATGAAGCCGGCCACCACCTGGGCCTCGGACTGGCCGCTGTCGCGGCGGTAGGTGTCCTTGACCCGGCGGATGGCGTTGATCACCGAGGTGAAGACCGCGATGCGGCCCTGCTCCATGAGGCGATGGGCGATGCCCACGGCCAGATGGGTCTTGCCCGCGCCGACGCCGCCGCAGAACACCAGGCTGGCGCCGGACTTCGCGGCCTCGGCGCCGAAGCCGTCGGCGTAGCGGCGGGCCAGTTCCAGCGCGCGCCGCGGGCCCTCGGCGTGCGGCGCGAAGTTGTCGAGCCGCTTGTCGGCGAAGCGCGCGGGAATGGCCGCGCGGCCTAGCAGGCTGTCGGCCACCTGGCGCCGGTGCGCCGATGTGGCCGCGGCTGCCTTGCCCGCATCTTCGCGGGCGATGCGCTCGCCGTTGCAGCGCGGGCAGCCCGCCCAGCCCGCCGGCATCTTCAGGTCCAGGAAATCGCCGTGGCGTTCGCAGGTCCTGGGTTCGGTGGGAAAACTAAAACGAGCCATCGGCCGCCACCCCGGCGCGGTAGTCCTGCTGTTCGAAGCGTGCATGCGCGTTCACCCTCGTGGTTGAAGCCTGGGCCTGGCGGCGTTCGAGGGACCGGTTCAGCCAGCCCACCACGAACGCGCCGATGCCGCGGCGTGTCTTGCGGTTCTGTGGTTTCGCGTCGAGCCAGGCGCGCATGCGCAGAAGCTCGGCGTCCACATTCAGTTCACGGTAGGCGGCTCTCCACTCGGCGGCCTGGGACTCGGTCACGGCGTACTCGGAGCCGTCTTTCAGCGCGAGCGCGATGACGGGAGGCGGAGCGGCCGGTCCGGCGCAAGCAGGGCTCGCCGCCGGAATGTTGTCTGGGTTGTCTGTTGGAAGGTTGTCTGTTGTTTGTCCGAATCCGGGACGATCGCTCTGTCCGGCAACGGGACGGTCTGGCGCGGTCGATTCGGACAAGGGTCCGTCTTGCGGACCCGTGCCGGTCCCGGACACGCCCGCGCGCCTGGCCGGCTGGCGCCACTGCGCCGGATCCCGGTTCAGGCCGACCACGCAGCCGTAGCGGCCGGGCCGCTTGCGGATGACGTTCAGGGCCGCCAGTTCGTTCAGCGCCGTGGTGACGTGCTGGCGCGACATCGCGCCGCACAGCGAGGCCAGCTGGGATGCGGACAAGTCGTCCTCCTGTTTGCCGTAGCCTTCGGTCTTGCGCAGTACCGCCAGCAGCACGCGCAGGGTCGTCAGCTTGAAAGGGAACGCGGTGATGGCGTCGTACAGCGAGTTCGGGATGCGGATATGGCCGGCCCGTTGCGGCTGGGACGCGGCCGCCGGATGGGGGTTCAGGGGAATCACATACCTCCTTGGTAGCGAATCGGACGCGTGGACCCGCGCCTGGGTAGCGCCGCCCCGCGCGGCGCTCGGCGCCGCTGACTGCGGTCGCCGCGAATAGCTCATTTGTAGAATCAATGGTAGCGACTCGCTACCGAAATTTCAATAGCGATTCGCTACTGTACTTTTGGGTAGCGTGTTGCTACCATCGCTACCACCATGGATATCCGCTCGATACGACTGAACAACCTCAAGTACGCGGTCCTGGAGGCCGGGGGCGTCGACCGCCTGGCCGAACGGGCCGGCGTCAGCCGCAAGTACCTGGACCAGATCCTCCAGGGCTTCCAGGGCAAGCGCGACAAGAACCCGCGCCGCGTCGGCGACGCCCTGGCCGGCAAGATCTCGCTGGGGCTGGGCCTGCACGACAGCTGGATGGACCAGCCCCACCCCGACCTCTGGCGCGCGCTGGGGGACGACGAGCTGGCGGGCGAGCCCGCGGAAGTCCCGGCCGGGCGGCTGCTGTCCTTCAGCCATGCGCGGCTGGGCGGGCTGGTCCGCGACAACGTCCTGATTTCCCAATTCGATACCGGAGGCGCGATGGGCAATGGTCTGGAGCTGCGCGATCAGCCCGGCGTGATCCAGAGCTGGAACGTCAGCCCGGAATGGCTGCAAAAGAACGTCCGGGGCTTCTCGTCCCCGAAGAACCTGTGCATCGTCACGGGTTTCGGCGACTCGATGCGCCCCATGTTCAATCCCGGCGATCCCCTGATCGTGGACCGGGGCGTGCAGGCGGTCGAGTACGATGCGATCTATTTCTTCCGCGTGGGCAGCGAAGGCTTCATCAAGCGGCTGCAGCGCATCCCCACCGCCACCGGCCTGGTGGTCCGGGCCAAGTCCGAGAACACCAAGTACGACGCCTGGGACATCACCGAAGGCATGGATTTCGAGGTCTTCGGCCGCGTGCTGAAGGTCTGGCGCAGCGAGGATTTCTGACCCGATGACACAAACGACGAAGCGACTGGACGCGGCCGACCGGACCGTGCTGTTCTATGGCCTGCTGGCCGCGCTGCTGGGCCTGGGCCTGCATTTTGTCGCCATACACCGCTACCGGCCCTGGGATCAGCCCTTCACCATGGTGTTCCTGCTGCAGCTCGCCTGGCTCGCGCCGCTGGCCGGCGCGCTGCTGTCGGGCATGCGCAGCGGCGCGCGCTGGCTGATCGCGCTTGCCGCCTATGTGCTGGTACTGCCCCTGCTGGCCGCCTACGGACTGGGCTGGGACGCCAAAAACATGCTGGCCGTGGTCTCGGACAGCCAGCGTCCCATGCTGATCACCTTCCTGATCGGCGCGGCCGGCTTCGTGCTGCTGCCGCTGGTCCAGGAACTCGATCCGCGCCAGCCTCAATGGAATTATCCCGCGGTGTTCCGCGCCGCGTGGCGCAACACGGTGCACCTGGCGCTGGCCGTCTGCCTGTCGATCAGCGTGTTCGTGCTGCTGTGGATCGCCGGCATGATGTTCCGCATGATCGGCATCAATACCGTGCTGGACGTGCTCGGCCACGCGCGCTTCCACATCGCCGCCTGGCCCATCGTGCTGGCCATCAGCCTGGTCGGCGTGCGCCGCCGTCCGCAGATCGCCGACACGTTGCGGCGTTCATGGCTCACGCTGAACGCCTGGCTGCTGCCGCTGGTGGCGCTGGTGGGGCTGGCGTTCACCATCGCGCTGGCGGCGCGCATGGCGCTCGGCTTCGAGGCGGTCAAGCTGTCGGCCGGCGCGCTCATCGCCTTCTGCGCGCTGTGGATCAAGCTGATCAACGCAGCCTGGCAGGACAGCCCCGGGGCCGCGCCGTTCGGCCAGGGCCTGTCCAGAACGCTGCGCCTGGCCATGCTCTGCCTGCTGCCGCTGGCGGCCGTGGCGCTGTACGGCCTGGGCCTGCGGGTCGGGCAGTACGGCTGGACCATTCCCCGCGTCTGGGCGCTCTATTGCGGCGGCCTGCTGGCGCTGTACGCGCTGGGCTACGCCTGGGCCGCGCTGCGGCCCGCGGGCTTCTACGGCACGCTGGCGACGACCAACCTCGTGGCCGCCTTCGCCACGCTGGTCCTGCTGGCGCTGGTGCAGACGCCCGTGGCCGACCCGCGCCGCATCGCCGCGCAAAGCCAGCTTCAGGGCCTGCTGGACGGCCGCCTGGAACCGCGCGAATACCGCTACAGCAGCATGCGCAACGACCACGGCCGCTGGGGGCGCGATGCCCTGCGCCAGCTGGCCGACGGCGCCGCCAGCAAGCGCGATCCGCGCATCGCACAGGCGGCGGCAAGCGCGCTGACAGGCAAGTATTACTCCTGGGACGAACCCAAGACCGACCTGATCGCCGCGTCGCCCACCTTTGACACCGTGCCCGCCGGACGGCAGGCGCCGGACGGCTGGTGGAAATTCCTCGTGCAGCAGAATCCCTACGTGGCTCAGACTTGCGCGACGGCGAGCACAACGCCGCCCGCGACCGTCAAGCAATACGAGCGAGACGCGCCGTGCCTGCTGCTGTTCGTGGACCTGTCCGGCAGCGGCCAGGAAGATCTGGTCCTGTTCACGCGCGTCTACACGGCCGACAACAAGTACGCCACCCAAGGTTCGCCGCAAGCGTACCGCCGCAAGACGGACGGTGGCTGGCAGCATCTGGGCAGGCTGGAAACGCCACCGGGCGCAAAGCGGGCCAGCGGCACCGAAACGCAATGGGCGCTGAACGACGGCCAGATACGCACCGAGGCCCCCAAGGAGCGCGACCTGATCATCGGCGACTTCCGCCTGCAGCTGCGCTAGAAGGGGCAAGGGGCGCCGCCGCGGCGCCCGGCCTCAATGGCTGGCCGGGTTGCCTGCATCGCAGGCGGCGGCCCTGCCCCGGTCCGCGATACGCCTACGCGTCTTCCAGGTCCGGCGTGCCGGGGAACTGGCTGCTCAGCAGCGCCAACGCACCCTTCTCGGCCAGCGCGGCGTTCGGGTACACGTTCCTGGTGTCTTCCAGCGGCGGAAAGCCCAGCACCCGCACGCGGACGTGATAGCCCTCGGGGGTTTCGGCGAATTCGATGTCGAAATTGCGCTCTTCGATCCAGCCGGACCGTTGCGGTTTCCATTCCATGACGATGCGCTCCCTATCGATGCAGCCGGCCATCGCGGCCATGGCCGGCCCGGTTCCGCGGCGAAGACGGAACAAGGCCTGCCGGGCCCGGCTCGAAGACGCTATTCCTGCTGGGTCGGCGCCTCTGCCGGCCGCGCCGCCGGCTCTTCCGGCGCGGGCGCGAACAGGTCCCAGCACGCCATGAACAAGGCGGCGATCAAGGGACCGATGACGAAACCGTTCAGGCCGAACAAGGCCATGCCCCCCAGCGTGGAGATCAGCACGGCGTAGTCCGGCATCTTGGTGTCCTTGCCGACCAGGACCGGGCGCAGGATGTTGTCCACCATGCCGATGACCAGCACGCCGAACAGGATCAGCACCACGCCCTTGACCGTCGCGCCGGTCAAGAGGAAATAGATCGCCACCGGCGCCCAGATCAGGCCCGCGCCCACCGCCGGCAGCAGCGACAGGAAGGCCATGATCACGCCCCACAGCATGGCGCCCTGGATGCCCAGGATCGAGAACATGATCCCGCCCAACGCACCCTGCGACGCGGCCACGGCGATGTTGCCCTTGACGGTCGCGCGCACCACGGTGGTGAACTTGAGCAGCAGGTGATGCTTGTGGGTCTCGCTCAGCGGAATGGCGCGGCTGATGCGCGCCGACAGGCGGGGCCCGTCGCGCAGCAGGAAGAACAGCAGGTACAGCATGATGCCGAAGCTGATCACGAACTGGAACGTGTCCTGCCCGATGCTCAGCGCCTGCGTCGCCAGGAACTGGCTGACCTGCATCGCGCCGGCGCTGAGTTTTTCCTGCAGGCTGGGGATGTCCGCCAGGTCGAAGCGCGCCAGGAGGTCATGCACCGACGGCGGCAGCGCCTCCATGGCCTGCTGGAAATAGGCGCCGAAATTCAGCTGCCCGGACTTGATGCTCTGGTAGAGATTGGCGCCTTCGCGCACCAGCGAACCGCTGATGAAAGCGACCGGCATGATCACCAGCAGCAGGACCAGCAGCAAGGTGATCAGCGCCGCCATGTTGCGCCGGCCGCCCAGGCGCGCGCTCAGCCGCCGCTGCAGCGGCGCGAAGATGATGGCGAGGATGGCGCCCCAGAACACCGCGCCGTAGAACGGCCACAGCAGCCAGGCGAACGCGAGGGTGACGCCGGCCAGCAGAAGCAGGAAGACGCGGTAGTGCAGGCTGGAGGATTGGCTCATAGTCGATCCCTGTTGCGGCTGGCGCCGCGAGAAACGCATTGTACAAAGCCGGTGTCGCAGCGCCCGCTGGCGGTCCGGTCTGGTTGGGCCCGGAAGCGCTAGCGCCGAACCGCCGCGGGCGCCGCCACGGACCCGGCCGCAGGCGCCGACACCACACCCGTCGCAGGCGTCGACGCCGCCCCGGCCGAGGGCGTCGCCGCCGGATCCGTCAGGCTCGGACCCACCGCCCGACGGATCTGTTCCCGAGCCCGCTCCAGATCGTCTGATTGCGCGTTCAGGCCTTGCAGGCGCAGGTTCAGCGCCTGTTGCAGCGAAGGCGTGGCCACGCGCGCCTGGCGCCCGGCCAGTTCGATGCCCGCAGCGTTCGCCGCCACGAAATCGGCGATAGCCAGCGCGTCGCGCGCCACGGCATCCAGCGTGTCGGCCGCGGCCAGCAGCTCGTTGGCGGGGGCGGTCAGGGATTCGTCGTACACGCCGTCATAGGCGGGCGCCAGATCGGGCGGCAGTTCCAGCGAGGAACGGGCCTTGTCCGCCCGCGCGCGCGCCTCGCGCACGGCCGCGACATTGGCCTGCAGCGTCTTGCGGGCCAGCGTCAGCGCGTCACGGCGCGCGACGATATCGCCGACCGAGCGCAGCGTCTCGGTGGCCAGCACCTCGCGCAGCGGCTGCGCGGCCTTGCGCAGCTCGGCCTGGTAGTCCGACATGATGCCGTAGGCTTGCGCGTAATCGCCCAGCGCCTGCCGTTCTTCCTTGCTCAGGGACGGCAGGGCGACCGGTCCGCCGACGGCGGCCTCGCTGCGGCTCTGCAGCAGCGCGATGAAGGCGGCGCGCGCCTCGGGCTCGCGATTGCCGCAGGCGCCCAGCAGCAGCGCCAACGCCGCGATCAGGCCTATCAGGCATACACGCAGCCAAGCCATGCCTACCCTCCTATTCCGCATGCCGAACCAGGCAATCCGCGCCGCCAGCGGCCGCGCATGGCTTCATGCCTTGCCGCGCCGCCTGCGACTCTACGTGACACCAATTATCCCGAAGCCCCGACCCACCGCCGGCGGCAGGCGGAATTTGTTGCCATCGAAGCGATATGACACAGGCCCGCGCCGCTCATGGCCGCAGGTCATGCGCCATCGCCACCCGCCGCGCGGGATCGAAGCCCGCCGCGGCCTCTTCGTCCAGCCGGGCCCGCAGGCCCGGACCATGGCGCCCGGGCTCCAGCTCGGAGAAACCCCGGCGTCGATAGTACGGCCCGTTCCAGGACAATTCGCGGTCGGTGGTCAGCAACAGGGAGGCGTAGCCGCAATCGCGGGCGTGCGCGATCACCGCCGCCAGCAGCGCCGAGCCCAGCCCGCGCCCCTGCTGCGGCAAGGCCACGGACATCTCCAGCAGGAACAACGACCCATCCATGGGTTCGGCCAGCGCGAACCCGCCCGGCTGGCCGTCGGCCTCGGCCACCCATAGCAGCCCGGCGGCCTGCGCCTGGCGCAGGACATCCGCGGGCAAGGTATCGCCCTCGACGGCCCAGCGCATGGGCGTGCCGGCGAAACGCGCGGCAGCCGAGCGCTCGATGGCGGCAAGGCTGGGAATATCGGCAAGAAGAGCGGGTCGGACGGTCATGGGGCACAGAGTATGCCGCAAAGCACGGCCGCCTGCCGGCGCGGACGGCGCGGGCCAACCGGCGGCAGCCGCGCATCCCCTACAATCAGCGGCTTCCGGCCCCGGCGGCCGCATCGACCCGCATTCACCCATGAGCTCGAACACTTCCTCCGACTGGGGCTTCGCCCAGCCCGATTGTCGCGGCGCGGCCGCCCTGCTGTTCTTCATGAACGACCTGGCCCGCGTGGTCAACCAGTACCTGGGCGACGGCCGGCTGTCAGAGGAAGCGCTGGCGGACGCGCAGAAGGCGGTGGACGCGTTGCTGGCGCGCTACGTCGAGATCCAGGCCGCGCCCGAGGCGTTCGACGGCGAAGCGATCGGGCTGGCCCTGGAAACCCAGCAGCTGCCCGACGGCTCGACCGCCGCGCACGTGGCGCTGCGCATGTCGCCGCGACTGGAAGGCCTGATCATCGAGGCGCAGCGTCAGGCGAGCCCGACGACGCATTGACCGGGAGAGTCCGGTCCTTTCGCTGCGATTCGCCCCAAGCTCTTGATTTTCATCGAAAGTTGGGATATGATGGTTTGTTGCCTACGTTCTTCTAAATAAAAAAGGCAACCGGCAGGACCGGATCCAGGGCACTGAATCCCAGGCATGCGGCCAAGGCACAAGCAAAGCACAAAGCAAAGCACAAAGCTCGCCGCGCAAAACCTGCGACGCGCCGGCTGATGGCAAAAGCACATGGCAAAAGCACATGGCAAAGGCGCGTGGCTTAGCGCATACGACAGCGGAAAGCCAACCCGGATCCGGAACGCACTCGAAAGCCAACCCAATGGCGACGGCTGCATCCATTACGGGCAGACGAGCGTAGGCCCGGATCCACATGCCGCGTAAAGCCCGCGACATGCCGGAAAGAAGAACAAGCACGACGGGTCGGAATCTTCCGGACCAGAAAAGAACGGACCAAGACCGGTTCCTTTCGGCCCGCCCGCCGCCTTGAGCGGCACATCCCTGCGCTTGCCGGCCCGGCCCTTGCCCAGCCTTGCGCAAGCCACATGGCGCCACGGCGCTCGACGATCGGACACCTTGTCGTGCCGGCCCGACAGCAGCAACGCGGCGCATTCCGCGCCCCGCTGGAAAACCGCCAGTCCGGTTTTCCACCCTCGGGGATTCTGGGAGTACATCCCGGACCAACCGGGACGGCCCAAGCCGCCCAGCAACGCCCATGCCGCGTACGCGCCCGCCGGCCCATTGCCGGATGCCGCGTCCCGCCTCAGGGTGCGCAACGCCGGAGACTGCGCCGGCGCGCGCGAACCGCCTTGCTCCTGCGCGCCATGATCCGGCGCAATACAGGCGTCATGGCAATGCCTTAGTGTCTGTCCTGGGATCCGACGCGAAACGTCGCGATCGGGCCTATGACGCCACGGCGCGGAAATATTGAATCCGCGCGGCGCCATGGCCAGGCCGGACACCGCTTTTTCCATAACAAGAACTTCAAAGAGAACACCCTATGAATACTCGCTTCACCACCTCGGACCTGATCCGACGCCCGGCCCACACGCAGCTGGACGACATGCCGATCCACATCGGCGACATCGTGTACCTGCAACCGGCCAATGGCCCGGCGATCCGCGCCGCGGTCATCTTCAACGCGCCCATCGACGGCATGACGACCTACACGACGGAAGTCCTGCCGGCCGGCGCGGCGCAGAAGACGCCCGCCCAGCGCATCCGCTTCCGCCACGAGCACGTGCATCGCATCGAGTCCGTCCGCCGCGCGGCCTGAGCCCGCGCGAACACCGCCGCCCGCCCGGGCGGCGGCCTGCTTTCCGCGTGATACAGTCGCAGCAGCTTTTTTCTCGCGGATCCGACCATGCAGAACAACCGCCAAGCCGTCCTGATCTGGGACCTCCCCACCCGACTGTTCCACTGGGCGCTGGTCGTCTGTATCGTGGGCGCGTTCGTCACCGTCAAGCTCGGCGGACTCTACATGGACTGGCACATACGCTTCGGCTGCGCGACGCTGGGCCTGCTCCTGTTCCGCCTCATCTGGGGCTTCATCGGCCCGCGCTATGCGCGTTTCAGCCAGTTCCTGCGCGGCCCCGCGGCCGTGGTCCGCTACCTGAAAGGGGCCGCCGCGCCCGCCGGGCACAATCCGCTGGGGGCGCTGTCGGTGCTGGCGCTGCTGCTGGTGCTGGGTTTCCAGGCGGTCAGCGGCCTGTTCACCTCCGACGACATCATGGTGCAAGGGCCGCTGTACGGCCACGTCGCCGAAGCCACTGCCGGCGCAATGACGTCCTGGCACAAGCTCAACGAATGGGTCATCATCGGGCTGGTCGCGCTGCACCTGCTGGCCGTGGCCTGGTACGCGCTGGTGCGCCGCAAGCGCCTGGTGCGCACCATCATCACCGGCAAGGCCGATGCCAGGGACGTGCCGCCCGGCACGCCGCCGGCCGACAATGGCGCCGCCGTCTGGCTGCGCGCGCTGCTGCTGGCGGCCGTGGTGACCGGATTGGTGCTGTGGATCCGCTCGCTTGAGATCGTCGCGGACATGTCGTTCTCCTGAGCCGCTCAGACGCCACGACGACATACAAAACGCAGAGCAAGCCGCCCGGATGATCCGGGCGGCTTTTTCATTGCGGGCGGCGCGCAATGAAAAACACCCCCGAGGCGCGCGGCCTGGGGGCGTTGCATCGACACGGGCGTGAGGCCCGCGACGGCTTACTTCTTCTTGCGGTACGAGTCGTGGCAAGCCTTGCAGCTCGCGCCCACGTCGCCGAAGGCGGCGCGCAGCTTGTCCAGGTCGCCGGCGTCGGCGGCGGCCGAGAGCTTGACGATGTTGTCCTGGAAGGCCTGCTGCTTCTGCTTGAAGCCGGCGGCATCGCTCCAGATCTCGGGACGGGCGTCGCCGCCTTCCGTGCCCGCGCCGAAGGCCGTCCACGGCAGCGCCGACAGGGTCTTCAGGACTTCGACGTTGGCCTTGATCTGCGCGGCATCGTAGGGCGCCTGGCCCTTGATCACCGGCGTCATGCGGCCGAAGTGCGAGGCCATCAGCGAAAGCGCCGACTGGCGGTACTTGACCGCGTCCTCGGGCTTGGCGAACTGCGCCTGGGCGGACGTGGCCAGCAGCGGGCCCACGGTCATACAGGCCAGCGCGGCGAGCATGGACAACTTCTTCATAACAATCTCCCGTGAATGAAACAAGAATGCCGCGCGCCCCGCGCGCGGCGGACGGACTCGGATCAGACCGAGCGCGCCAGCTGCGCCGCCAGACCGATATAGGAACGCGGCGTCATGGCCAGCAGTCGGACCTTGGGTTCTTCGGGTAGTTCCAGGCCCTGGATGAATTCACGCAGGGCCTGCTCGGTGATGCCCTTGCCGCGCGTCAGCGCCTTGAGCTGCTCGTAGGGCTGGGGCAGGCCATAGCGGCGCATCACGGTCTGCACCGGCTCGGCCAGGACCTCCCAGCAGGCGTCGATGTCGGCGTCGATGGCGGCGGCGTTCACTTCCAGCTTGCCCAGGCCGCGCATGCAGGCGTCCCAGGCGACCAGGCAGTAACCCAGGCCCACGCCAAGGTTGCGCAGCACGGTGGAGTCGGTCAGGTCGCGCTGCCAGCGGGAGATCGGCAGCTTGTCGGCCAGATGGCGCAGCACGGCGTTGGCCAGGCCCAGGTTGCCTTCGGAGTTCTCGAAGTCGATCGGGTTGACCTTGTGCGGCATGGTCGACGAGCCGACCTCGCCTTCCTTCAGGCGCTGCTTGAAGTAGCCCAGCGCCACATAGCCCCAGATGTCGCGGTCCAGGTCCAGCACGATGATGTTGGCGCGGACCACGGCGTCGAACAGCGCCGACATCCAGTCGTGCGGCTCGATCTGGATGGTGTGGCGGTTCTGGGTCAGGCCCAGGCCGGCCAGCACTTTCTGGCTGAACGCGGGCCAGTCGATCTCGGGATAGGCCGACAGGTGGGCGTTGTAGTTGCCGGTGGCGCCGTTGAGCTTGGCGAGCGGCTCGACGGCCTCGACGGCGGCGATGGCGCGATTCAGGCGCGCGGCCACGTTGGCGAATTCCTTGCCCAGCGTGGTCGGGCTGGCCGGCTGGCCGTGCGTGCGCGACAGCATGGGCTGGTCGGCCTGGGCCACGGCCATCTCGTTGAGCTTGGCGGCGATCTCGCGCAGGCGCGGCAGCACCACCTGGTCGCGCGCGCGGGTCAGCATGAGCGCGTGCGAGGTATTGTTGATGTCTTCCGAGGTGCAGGCGAAGTGGATGAATTCGGCGGCGCGGGCCAGCTCGGCGTCGTCGGCGACCTTTTCCTTCATCCAGTACTCGACGGCCTTGACGTCATGGTTGGTGACGCGCTCGATGTCCTTGATGCGGGCGGCGTCGGCCTCGGAGAAGCCTTCCACCAGCTGACGCAGGCGCTGGCGCGCGGCCTCGGAGAAGGCGGGCAGCTCGGGCAGGCCGGCGTCGGACAGGGCCACCAGCCAGGCAGCCTCGACCTCGACGCGGTGGGCCATGAAGCCGGCTTCGGACAGCAGGCCGCGCAGCGCGTCGCCCCGGGATGCGTAGCGGCCATCCAATGGCGAAAGGGCGTTGAGTTGGCTAAGCTGGTCGGCGATCTGCATGGTCTGTGAGGGAAAAAGCGACAGAGGGGAAAACCCGGCGATTTTATCATCCGGGACGCGTCCACATTGTGGCAAACTGGCTGGCATCCGGCCGCGGCGGGCCGCCGTCATGCGGCCTGCTATACTTCGGCCGCTTTCCGACTCCGCTTGTGACTCCATGAAACTGATCGGCTCGCTTACCAGTCCTTACGTGCGCAAAGTGCGTATCGTCATGGCCGAGAAAAAGCTGGACTACCGGCTTGAAATCGAAAACGTCTGGTCCGCCGACACGCAGATCCAAACGTACAACCCCCTGGGCAAGGTGCCTTGCCTGGTCATGGAAGACGGCGGCGCCCTGTTCGATTCGCGCGTCATCGTCGAGTACGTGGACACGCTTTCGCCCGTCGCCCGCCTGATCCCGCAACCGGGACGCGACCGCGCGGCCGTGAAGTGCTGGGAAGCCATCGCCGACGGCCTGCTGGACGCCTGCGTCACCATCGTCAAGGAAAAGCAGCGCCCCGAGGCGCAACGCAGCCAGGAATGGATTGACCGCCAGTACGGCAAGATCCACGCCAGCCTGGACGCCATGGACAAGAGCCTGGGCGAGAACGCCTACTGCATGGGCATCAACTACAGCCTGGCCGACATCGCCGTGGGCTGCGCGCTGGGCTATCTGGACCTGCGCTTCGCTGAACTGGACTGGCGCACCGGCCATCCCAACCTGGCACGCCTGTACGACAAGCTGGCGCAGCGCCAATCCTTCGTGGATACAGTACCCCAGATTTAACCCACCCCCGAAGCGCTGCGCGCTTC